>JAZOQN010000062.1:0-8656 GCA_045656125.1 Acutalibacteraceae bacterium | reverse complement strand
TGATACACGTCGAACATCTGACCAGTATGCCATCGAAATTCGTGATATTATTGAAATTTACGGAATCGAACTTCAAGACATAACCGATGCGGCTATATCCTCGGTTGTGCCTACTGTCGGCAGTGCTATTGAAAAGGCTGTTGACCGTCTTTTCGGCATTAATCCCGTAGTTTTAGGACCGGGTGTTAAAACCGGTCTTAATATTAAAATTGACAACCCCGCACAGTTGGGTGCCGACCTTGCAGCAGGTGCCGTTGGTGCTTTGGCAAAATATCCTACACCTACAATTATTATTGATATGGGTACGGCTTCTACAATTAGTGTTTTGGGTAAAAACGGTGAGTTTTTGGGCGGTGTTATTGCCGCAGGTGTTAAACTTACAATGGATGCTCTTGCCACACGTACCGCACAGTTGCCGTCGGTCAGCATTGATGCACCGAAAAAGACAATCGGCACAAACACTGCTGACTGTATAAAGTCCGGTCTTATAATGGGTCAATCGGCTATGCTTGACGGATTGATTACTAAAGTTGAGCGTGAGTTGGGCGAAACGGCAACAGTAGTTGCAACCGGCGGATTAGCACCGGAAGTTGTGAAACACTGTGACCACAGTATTGCTATTGACGATAACCTTTTGTTAGACGGATTAAGGATTATCCATAGTAAGAATGTATAATTGAATAATTTTAAAACGCGGTTGGACCAAATTCCAACCGCGTTTTTATTGTGTCTTAAAACCACTGATATCTATACAAATAAATGTAATATCCGGACCGCCGAGACGATAGTCCCTACGAGACGAATAAATTACATAATGTAGGGACAGGCGTCCTCGACTGTCCGTAAATTTATAATCCTCCCGTCAGCCTGCGGCTACCACCCTCCTTTAGGCAAGGAGGGCTTTGAGCAAGTCCCTACGAAAAGGTCAAATGACATTATGTAGGGCGGTGCCTTGGTGCCGCCAAACATATGAAAATATAACGGCGGGAGTGAACCCCCGCCCTACGATAGAAATTTATTTTTTCTCTTCTGCTTCAGGAACACTGATTTCTCCGTGTTCTTTTTCAAAATTTTTGATATACTGGTTTAAAACATAAATGATTTGTCCGCTACCGGAACGACCTTCATAACTTGCAACATAATGAAGCTTATAATGCAGGTCATTTTCTATTGTAAAACCCAAATGTTTATTTCTTTTACTCATATTACCACCCTATAATCTTAAATTAAGTAGATTTTTAGTATATTTCTACTTTATTTTAAGATTATTTTGTGATATAATGTAAATATGTACTAGAATCTAGTACATATTTTTGTAAAAGGAGAACAAAACTATGGAATATGTTAAATGTTGGTGTTGTGAGCATTACGATATTTTTGATGAAAAAGCCTTGAGTATGCCTGAGTTTTATGCAGCCATTTGTAATATAACCGACACCATTGCCTACGCCCAAAGCGATGTCTGTCCCGAATTTATATTAAGACAAGGCTTACATACCAACCGCTTAATTCCCGACTATTGCAAAAACTACAAAAAAACAGAGGACTAACGTCCTCTGTTTTATAATTTAGATATGTCTTACTGCTTTGGTTACTCTGTAAAGTAACGGAGCGGCAACAGCGTTTATAGCAAGTTCAATTAAAAAATTCCAACCCGTAAGTCCGGTGAAAATATAATAAACAGTGTCTGCACCTCCTGCCCAACTGACAAGAGTGCTTTTAAAGAAAAGTAACATACAAATCAAAAACAATCCGGTATTTCCAACAGGTGCTGATATTGCTGCAAGAACTGTTCCAAAATAAGGTTTTCTCTTGCCGGCAGCATTAAAAACAATACCCGGCAAAACGCCCGCTAAAATACCTTTTGCCATACAAACAGCAGTTGTAAGTATTGGACTTGTTTGTACCAAAATACTTCCGCCCACATCAAGTCCAGTAAAGCAGCAAATTACCACAACCGCACCGAAAATGGCACCCAATGCTGCACCAACTCTCGGTCCATAGAGCACTGCACCCAATACAATGGGAATAAGTGTGAGTGTTAAATTAAATTGCCCAATTGGGAAAATAGCACTCATAAATTGCAAAACAACAACCAACGCAGCAAAAATACCGACTATGGCTACATTCAATCCTACCTTTTTCTGTGACATAAAATTACCTCCGATACTGCCCTTTACTTTTAAGGTGCAGTTCATAAAATATTTGCAAACTGTTAAATAACAGTAACTGCCAAAATTATTTCTTATTATTCCAAATAACAATCTCGCCTGAGGCTAATGTTGGTTTTAAATCTATCAAACGCTGGTTAGACGAGCCTTTGAACCTTAGACTGATATCTTTTAACTCCTCAACAAACTCACCGTCTACAAGAACATCTATGAGTGACAGCATTTCATCTGTAACCTCACATCTTGCACGGCTATCTGACAACAGTTCGTCCTCCAGAGTATACCCTGAAAAGCACCAGATTGTTTTTTCGGGGTACAATTCCTTTAATTTTTTCAAAAACGGCAACAACGCTCTTTGGTTTTGCGGTTCCATCGGCTCACCGCCCAATAACGTCAAACCATCAATCCACGAGGGTGCTAAAGCCTCTAACAACTCATTTACTGTGTCCTCCGTGAACGGCTCTCCGTAGTTAAAATCCCAAGCCTCACTATTAAAACAACCCTTGCAAAAATGAGTACAGCCTGACACAAACAGTGTAACCCTGACGCCAATGCCGTTTGCAATATCGTTTTTATTGATTTTAGCGTAGTTCATTTTATTTCCTCTTTATATAGCCTTTTCTTTCATCAGTATACGCCTTTTTGCCAAAAAAGTCAATACAATGACAGTTTTTAACAATCCAAACAACCCTTTAAAGCAACCTAAAAAAAAGAATAAAAATTTATAGTGACAAACTCGTTAAATTGTGGTATACTTTATTAAAATATAGATTTACATTTAACGGAGTGTATTTTTAAATGAACGTTCAATATTTAAAAGAAGTTACCCAGGTTTTATTCGATTTTATGAAAGAAAACGGTTTTGATGCTGACAGTGAAAATATCGGCGTTTTTAAAAACGAATTTAAAACCTACCGTGTATCTTATGACGATAATAAAAAGCTTTTCAGCGTGGAGGTCTGCCCTGCTGACACTGAAAGCTACACCACTTTAAGCACATGGTATTTTGACGAGGCTGACCACGGTCCGAAAGACACCGAATGTATCAGTGAGGACTTTTTGGAGGCTATTGCAAAGGACGCAGGTGTTAAATTAATCAAAAAGTCAGACGGTACAGCAACCGAAGTTGCAATGCCTGAAAAAGCTGCCGCAGGTACCGAACCGGGAATTGAAGCATTTACCCAAAAATTTCTTGCTATGTTCCCCCAATACAAAGACGCTTACAAGGAAACGGTTGCAAAGTACGGTGACTTCCTTTATGTGAACTTCTATAAAAAATACGGCGTCGAGAAAATGCTCGAGTTAATGTCTAACGAAGCCGGCAATAAAAAACAGCTTACAAAATATTGGAATATGCTCGGCGATATGCATTATGAGGGTGAATTGGTTGTGGCAGACCTTATTTGCTCGGTTATTTTGGCGGGAAGTTTTGGCAAAGAACCGGAGAAATTCGATGAAATTGCAGACAAATACCTTGCTGAATATCCTTTCTTAAAAGCATCTGCAAAGGCATCTGTTCACGATTACAAAAGCAACAAAAAACTCCGTAAGGTTTTAGAAGCCTAACGATAAATTATGAAAGCCAAGTGTCAATTGACACTTCGCTTTTTGTTTTTAATAAAATATTGAACTGTGAAAAACACAATACAACCAACAGCGTAACATACAATATCGGCAACATCAAAAGTCGACCCGACAACAATTCCTAAAACACTGCCCTCTATTCCTAATATTCGGTCAAGTTCAATCAACTGACACAATTCAACCACTGCCGAAAACAAAAACACAACAATCGGTATAAATCGACATTTTAAAAATATCATTTGACCGAATGTGCACAATAGTACCGTTACCAAAACATCACCGATATACGATCGTACAAAATCATCGTGAACAAATACGCCTATAAATATTTCGACAACCAGCAACAAAACTGTTGCGATTAAATATGGCAAACGGCGTTTAAAAAATCCTACCATATTGACTCTTCTTCAGGCTTACCCGGACGTGTCATAAGATTTCTTATGGCCTTATCGGCAGGCATATTATTAAACAATATATTATAACACTCGGTTATTATAGGTAAATCAACTGAGTATTTTTCTGCCAAACGTACTGCGATTTCAACGGCATAATACCCTTCGACAGTGCCGACAGTTTCCAACGCCTCTTTTACCGGAGTTCCTTTACCCACAAGGTTACCGAAACGGTTATTACGGCTATGTTCAGACATACAAGTGACAATCAGGTCACCCAATCCCGAAAGTCCCATAAAAGTTGCGGTTTCAGCACCCATTTTGACACCCAAACGTGCAATCTCAGCAAGACCTCTGGTCATTAAAGCTGCACGGGTATTATCACCAACACCTAAACCGTTAGCAATACCGGCACATACAGCAATTACATTTTTCAAAGCACCGCCAACCTCAACACCTACGATATCGGTTACGGTATAAATGCGGAGCGTAGTGCCAATAAGTGCATCCTGCACAGTTTCTGCCGCCTCAAGACATGTTGATGCGGCAACAACCGAAGTCGGCACGTGGCGTGCAACCTCTTCAGCGTGCGAGGGGCCTGACAAGATAACCAACGGCTTTTCAGGTAATTCCTCGGCTATAACCTCAGACAACAACTTCATACTGCCCTTTTCAAAACCTTTAGCAACGTTAACAACAATACCGCAATCAATATTTTTAAGTTTTGCGGCAGTTTCTCTTACCGCAAACGACGGAGTTGCAATTATGGTAATAAATGAGCCTTCAATTTCCTCTAAAGAGGTTGTAATTCTAATTTCTTCAGGGATTTTTATGCCTTTTAACAGTTTTTCACTTTCACGGGTGGCGTTCAAGCCATCAACCTCTGCTTGAAACGGAGACCACAGCACCGTTTCAAATCCTTTGGAAAAGCTATGCACCGCTAAAGCAATACCCCAACCGCCTGAGCCTAAAACACTAATTTTTTTCATTGATTTGACTCCTTCTTTTTAGCAGTCAGTTTCTTTTCCTCGCCTCGAATAAGACGTCCGATATTTGCACGGTGGCTGATAAATATATTCAAAGAAAATACCGAAACAAGTAACACCTGAATTAAAACGGCATACGGCTCACCCGGAATTTCAGGGGCAAAGAATATATTAAGTATAGGTAACGAAACCGCAGCCGTCAAAGAGCCTACCGAAATAATACGAGTGATAATAAATGCAAGTAAGAACAAGGTTAACCCTAAAACAGCGGTCTGCCAACAGCAAACAAATCCTACACCTAAAGTGGTTGCAACACCCTTACCGCCTTTAAATCCGAAGAATATGGGAAAAACATGACCTAAAATACAGGCAATTGCACAATAATATACTGCATACTGGGGTATTAAAGCATCAACCGAAACCAACGAGTAAACATAAGGCAAAACCCACAACTTTGCCACAAGGCAAACCACGACGCCTTTTAAACAGTCAATCACAAAGGTCATCAACCCCGGTAATAAACCTCGAGAGCGTATCATATTGGTCATACCTGCATTACCGCTACCCTCATTTCTGACGTCACCGCCACGAGCGGTAGAAATAATAACAGCACCGTTAATACTGCCAATTAAATAAGATGCAACAAGCATACCTGCTAACACTAAAAATGCCATTTTATATACTCCTTAAAATTCCAATAAAAGACAGTTTTTAAGCCTTGGTCTTACCGTCACCGCGTTCACGGATTACAAACCGCACCGGTGTACCTTCAAGTCCAAAAGTAGAACGAATTTGATTCTCCAAATAACGCTGATATGAGAAATGGAACAACTCCTCACGGTTACAGAAGAAAACAAATGTCGGCGGACGGGTTGAAGCCTGAGTCATATAATAAATCTTCAGCCTCTTACCCTTATCAGAGGGCGGTTGCACACGTGCAGTAGCCTCTGCCAGCACATCGTTAAGCATACCTGTAGAAATTCGCATAGTATTTTGCGAATAAACAAACTTAATAAGTTCAAAAAGACGGTCAACACGCTGACCGGTTTTTGCCGAAATAAAGATAATGGGTGCATACGGCATAAACGAAAAATCTTCCATTAAAGATTTTCTCATACTGTCCATAGTTCTGCCATCTTTCTCGACCAAATCCCATTTATTAACGGCAATAATTGCAGCTTTTCCCTGCTCCATAGCCAAACCTGCAACCTTAGAATCCTGCTCGGTAAAGCCTTCGGTAGCATCAATCATAATAACGCAAACATCGGCTCTTTCAACCGCCATTTTAGCGCGCATTACACTATACTTTTCGATATCGTCATCAACTTTAGATTTGCGTCTGATACCTGCAGTATCGGTGAAATTATACTTCTGTCCTTTTACGGTAACCATAGTATCAATAGCGTCACGCGTAGTACCTGCAATATCGGATACGATTACGCGTTCCTCACCGCTGATACTGTTAATCAAAGAGGATTTACCTGCATTCGGCTTACCGATAACAGCAACGTTAATAACATCCTCCTCGGTATCGTCAAAATCAGCCTCAGGAATATGCTCAAACACTCTATCGAGTAAGTCACCTGTTCCGTGACCGTGAACACTCGAAACTGCTACGGGGTCACCTAAACCTAAATTGTAGAACTCATAAAATTCCATCGGTAAATCGCCCAAACGGTCGCACTTATTGACGCACAAAACCACCGGTTTGCCCGACTTTTGTAACATTGCCGAAACCTCACGGTCAGAGGCAGTTACACCGCTTTTTAAATCGGTCACGAAAATGATGACCGAAGCGGTGTCAATAGCCAACTCTGCCTGAGCACGCATTTTTTTCAAAATCACGTCGTCGGTTTTGGGCTCAATACCGCCGGTATCTATAAGCATAAAATTTTTGCCAAGCCATTCGGCGTTTCCAAAAATACGGTCGCGGGTAACACCCGGCGTATCATCAACAATAGACAGCCGTTGGCCAATAAGTTTATTAAAAAGTGTAGATTTACCGACATTCGGTCTGCCTACAACGGCAACTACGGGTTTAGCCATACGCTACCTCCAAATCCAAATACTAATACTTATTCTCCACATAATGCGGACATTAACGCCCAACCGTCACTGTCCACAATCCTTATTTTCACGTTTAAAGCTTCCTCAACATCGGTTACTGTCACACTGTCAATGAACATATCTCTTTCGTGTCTTAACATTGACGAGGATATAAGCAACTCATCACCGGAAATTTTGCCCTTTAACTGCTCGATTATATCGGTGCCGGTTAAAAGACCCGTTACGGTGATTTTGCCGCCGAAAAAGTTGTTCTTAATAGGAACAACCTCACACTCTAAATTATGCCATTTTTTAGTCACTTTGTCAACAATATTCCGCATTAAAGGGAAAGCTGCCTCGCCCGTTGCAAGAGTGATTTTACGCTGTACTTTTGGCGGTTCAAAATCGTCAATCGCCTCATCACATTCGTTTTCCAACATTGCCCACATTCCGACGCCGTTTTCCAACTGTAAAAAATCACCATAAAAAGTGCTGTCTGGCATCGGACGTTTGGAAAGTAAATAAAACTCATCAGCCGCAAACACACGGCGTTCACCGTAAGTTTTGACAGTTTCATCGCCAAATTCTGTTGTTATGTCAACCACTGCCGATGCGGTTTGCTGGTTGAAAGGCTCTAAATGACACAATCCGTCACGGTGACCTGTCAAACCTACCGGTACGCAAGCGATACTTTTAATTGACGGGTACTTTATCAAATCCGAAAGGCTCTTTTCCAAAGCCTCACCGTCATTATAACCCGGAACTAATACCAACTGACAGTTTACATCAATTCCCGCCTCACAAAAACGCCACAAGCTATTCAAAGCCTCACCTGCAAAACGGTTACCCATCATTTTCACGCGCAAATCAGGGTCGGTAGTATGCACCGAAACGTTTACCGGACTAATATGCAACTTTATAATACGCTCAATTTCATGTTCGGTTAAGTTTGTTAAAGTAATATAATTGCCAAACAAAAATGACATTCTCGAATCGTCATCCTTAAAGTACAACGACTCGCGCATACCTTTTGGCAACTGGTCAATAAAGCAGAAAATGCACTTATTTTTGCAAGAATGCTGTTTATCCATTAAATAGGTTTCAAATTCTAACCCTAACTCATCATACTCCGGCTTTTTGACCGTAACTGAACGCAAAGTGCCGTCAGTTGACTTCACTTTAACCGAAAGTACGGTTTCGTTTTGATAAAATCTGTAATCCAAAACATCAATAATTTCGTTACCGTTAAGTTCACAAAGCGTTTCTTGAGGTTTAATACCCGCCTTTTCGGCAAACGAGCCTTTTTCTACACCTTTAATTACAACTGCCAACCTACGTCACCTACCTTTAACAATTAAAAAAAGAAAGGGAAGGATAGCGCCCACGCTTCATAAGGCAGTATTTCCTTAAAAAGCGAAATTTTTGCGAAATAATTTGTTAAAAACCCTCGATACGCGTCAGCGTTATCGAGGGTTTT
>JAZOQN010000061.1:0-12580 GCA_045656125.1 Acutalibacteraceae bacterium | reverse complement strand
ACCCAAGAAATAACTGAATTAAAATAATTTTTCAATTCGTTAATACTATCATCGTGTCTATGTTTAGACATGTAATCTTCAATATTGCCTTTACTAACCCAATCAAGAGCACGCTCAAGATATTCTTGACGATTTACCACTCCAGAAATATAAGAACTCCACTTATTGATATTATTATTCTGAGAGTTACTAAACTCCTCTTTTGCTAGAGTAACAAAAGGTCCTGAATAGATTGCATTAAGGATCTCTTGACGATTTAAAGGTACACCTACAATATTAATTTCCGGTGTTCCGACTAAAACAAAGTTAATAACAATCTTAAGCACGGCACCCACCGCAATGTTACGAAGCGGTACACCCTGCCTTCCAATAGCCTGAAGCATATTTGTAAGCGGTCCGTTAAGACCTGCAAAAATAGCACAAATACCCAAAATTCGCAAATTTAATGTTGCAATAGTAATAATGCTCTCATTACTATACAACAAATCAAGAATTTGTCCCGACATTGCAATGATGCCAAAGCCCGCCGGCACAGCAACAAGTGCTGTCGTTCTAATCATCGTATTAACATTAGACTTAATATCATCACGGTCACGCTTAGTCCAAGCCGAAGCCAAAACCGGTATTGCACTGACCCCCAAAACCGAGGTCAAAGACGGAACAAGGTTATAAATTGAAAAAGCGAATCCCCTATGAACACCGTAAAGTGCATTAGGTAAATCCTTTTCCCAAATAAATGTTTGACCGTTTTTCAATGCATCTGCAGTTTCTGACGAAATTAACGCGGAATAGGTGTTAGCAAAATACTCAGGCGATTTTTCGATGGCCCTTGCCAACTGACTTTGTACCATTGCCACGTCAATTAAACTGCTCACATTATTAACCAACGAGCCTAAAACTATAGGAATCGCAACCGCAATCAAAATTTTAGCGGTTTTCTTACTGCTATACGGGTCTTCAGCCGAGTTTAACTGTTCCTCGGTAAAAGTGCTTTTACCGGTTAATCTGTATTTTAACTCAAGATACAGAGCGGCAACAACCGTTCCTAAGGTTATACCCAACAAAGCACCTGCTGCGGCATAGGAATAATTGCCCGATGTTTTAAGAATTATAAAAGATAATCCATAACCGAAAACGAGTTTTCCTAACGCCTCTAAAACCTGGCTTATTGCGGTCGGGGTCATATTTCTTAAACCCTCGTAATAACCGCGGTAAGCCGACATTATACAGCAGAAAATCAAGCAAGGTGCTATACAAAGTACACCCGGCAAGGTTCCTTTATTGAAAACTTCGAAACTAAACGTATGCCCGAAAACATTGATGCTGCTGCCAGTCAACAAAAACGCTAGAATGAGCATTAATACAAAGCCCAAACCACCCGTAATAAAGAAGGCTGCTTTAGCAACATTTAACGTCTTTTTAACATGACGGTAACGTCCTGCGGCAACATGCTCCGAAACAAGTCTTGAAATTGCAATTGGCAAGCCTGCCATCGCAATTGAATACATCGGCACATAAAGGTCATACGCGGTTGAATAATATCCCATACCGGTTGAGCCTAACAATTCACCCAACGGTATACGATAAATAGCACCTATCACCTTTACAAGCATTGTTGCAACAACAAGTATTGCCGAGCCTTGTAAAAATGACTGTTGTTTTGAACTTTCTGATTTTAGTGTTTTAGCCATAATTAAAGTGACCTTATCCAATCAAAAGTAATTTTAGCCCAACGGTCTGCAACATCGCAGTTTAAGGTATCGGTATAACTTTCTGCCTCACCGTCGTTAGCACCGTCTGAAATCATACGGATTGACACATACGGTATATCGTAAACACTCGCAACATAGCCAACACTTGCCGACTCCATATCACAGGCAATCGGGTCAAACTTATTTGCCAAAAAATCGTGCTGTTCTTTTGAACTTACAAAACAGTCACCCGTGACAAACACACCTTTTTTAACAAACGGGAATTTCTTTATAATGTCATCATTAAGCTCGCGAGCAGACACAATCGGTTTATTATCACCCGGCTTTTGAGCCTTTTTATAACCTATCGGAGTTAAGTCAAAATCATGTTCAACAAATGATGTTCCAAGCACAATATCGTACTTTTTAGCATCACCGAAACCACCGGAAAGACCTGCGTTTATAAGCAAATCACAACCATCGGCAAGCAAAGTTGCGGCAACCGCCGAAAAAACTTTACCTATACCCGAACACACAGTACGCACTCTGATATCGTGACCGTTAGTGTGTAAAATGGCAGTGTGACCGATAAGACCCATAATCTCACACGCCTCAGCATCGTCACCAAGTTCTTTTATTACGTGAACATACTCATCCTTATCGGCAATAACTATGCCGACCGTAAATAACTGCTCATCCATTATTATTCACCGTCTTGAGGCACTTCGACCGGCTCACCGTCTTCAAAAACAATGCTGTCAAACTCCGGTTCTTCCATTTTACCTTCTCTTAAAGCGGTTAATTCAACCTTTAAAACCTCAATCTTTTCAACAACCGCATCAAACTCGTTTTCGTCAATTTTTAAGCCTTTTATTTTACGGAAGCACAAACGTCCCAAACGCTCATACTCTCGTTTAAGTTCGGCACAAACACGTGCAATCTGCAAATTGCACTTTTGGTCATAAATAAATTCCTCTGTTTTATAAGTGGCAGTATCAAACAACTCTTTTGCTTTATTAAGTATTTCCATAAAAATTTTCCTTTCAGTTCTATTTTTTATTATGGCTTTATTTTACCACAAATTATTACTGTTTGCAATCAAACTATAGGGTATTTTCCGTAAAACTCAGGTATTTTATCTTTACGCTTCAAAATATCATTAAACAACTCAATATATTCATACGGATACTTGTAATTAAATATACGTTCGATGTTGTTGCCATTAGGTTCACGAAGTTTAGTTACAGCCGAAGCACCGCAAGCCAAAATAGTATGTGTTTCGTCCATAATATAAACGTTATACAAGCACTCGAGCCCTAATTTTGAAAAACCTACATTTTCCAAATTACCAACCGTTTTGCTCTGACGGTACATATAATAAGGTTTAATGCCATTCTCTGTAAGTTTAAGTCTTGCGTAATCAACCATCTTCGCAGCAATTTCACCCTCTTCTAAATCAAACACTGTCTGACTTTTAGTAAGGTTAGACGCACGCTTCATTGAAAGCGTATGCACGGTTACGTTTTCTGGATTTAAAGCTATAATTTCGTCAACCGAATGGCAAAAACCTTCATAAGTATCACCCGAAAGACCTGCAATTAGGTCGCAATTTATATTATCAAAGCCACATTCTCTTGCCATTGTAAAGGCTTCAACCATCTGGGACACTGTATGCCTGCGACCGATATTTCTTAAAACCTCATCATTCATAGTCTGCGGATTAATGCTTATTCTTGTTGCACCGCCGTTTTTAACAGCAAGCAGTTTATCTTTGGTTACAGTGTCGGGTCTACCTGCCTCAACAGTGTATTCCTCTAAACACGATAAATCAAACGACCTCTTTACAGTATCAAACACCATTGTTAACTGCTCGGCTGAAAGAGTTGTAGGTGTACCTCCGCCTATGTAAACTGTTTTTAATTTTAAATTTAAAGATTTTGCAAGTTTTGCAGTTTCTTCAATTTCCTTACACAGTAATTCGACATACTGAGGTATTAACCTTTTTGCCTGCTCAACCGAATGTGATACAAACGAGCAATAATTACACCTACTCGGGCAAAACGGCACTGAAATGTAAAGGCTAAATGAATCAGGTGTTGAACGCTCAACAATTGCCCTTTCACTGCGGTTACATTCCAAACAAAGTCGGGTTTTTTCAGGCGACACCAAAAATGTATTATTAAAATAATCGGTTGCCGCCTCTACCCCGTCAGCCGCTATTAACTTACCTAAAAGTTTTGCAGGTCTGATACCGGTCAAAATGCCCCACGGTGAACGGTAACCCGAAATTTTATAAATACAGTCAAACAGCATTAATGCCAATTGCAATTCATTTTCACTGAAATTATCAGTAGTTTTAGGGTTTTCACGTGTTTCAAGTTTTCCGTCAACCTTTATTTCGGCTTGAAGTGAGGTAATTGACAGTATTTTTATATACCCGGCATCACCGTTTAAATCCTGCTCGTTTTCGGTAAAAATAAACTTTTCAAACGGTAAAACGGTTCGGGCTAACTTTTCAAGCTCATACTTAAAACGTATATCATCCAAATAAAAATACATATCTATCACCGCTTTAAGAATATATTAGAACGTTTTTCTTCGCCGATTGTTGTCATAGGTCCGTGACCTGGATAAACCAACATATTGTCAGGCAACAAACACAAGCGGTCAAGTGACTTTCTCATATCACTGTTAGAACTGCTCGGGAAATCGGTGCGTCCTATTGAACCTTTGAACAATGTATCACCGCTGAAAATAACTTCATCATTAAAGTAACACACTCCGCCCTCGGTGTGTCCCGGTGTTTGCATCACCTTGAAAACCATATCCCCCGCAATAACAGTATCGCCCTCACTAACATAAATATCAGCGTGAGCATCAGGGTCTGCTTTACCGTAAACGCCACCTATCATTGAAGCAAGACTTAGCATATCACTGTAAAGTCCGCCCTCATCAAGTTGGTTGATTACAATTTTGGCACCTGTCAATTTCCTAACTTCAACCGCAGCATTTATATGGTCAAAATGGCGATGTGTTAATAATATATACTTGATTTTACCGGGGTTTTCGGCAACATATTTTTCAATATTGCTTTCTAAAAAACCGGGGTCAATTATCACTGCCGCGTTTTCTGTTTCGGCAATATAGCAGTTGGCCTGCATAGTGCCGGTAGGTATAGTTATAACATTCATTTTTTACTCCAAGTGTCAGTATCAAGTAAAATAGTAACCGGTCCGTCTAAATGTGCCTCAATCTTCATATCTGCACCAAATTGACCGTTGCCAACTTCACTTACACCATTTGATTTAACACATTCGGTGAAATAATTATACAACGGCTCTGCTGTTTCAGGGCGAGCCGCATTGATAAATGACGGGCGGTTGCCTTTTGAAGTATCGGCACAAAGGGTGAAATTTGAAACAATCAGCATACTTCCTTTAGTATCTAACACAGATAAATTCATTTTATCATTTTCGTCACAAAGCACCCTCAAATTACACACCTTACGAGCCAAAAGCTCTGCTTCGGCTTTGGAATCGGTTTCGGTAACACCGAGCAAAACAAACAGACCCTCTCGGCATTTGCCGACCGACTGTCCGTCCACCTTAACCTCACCGAAATTTACAACCTGAACTACTGCTTTCATAAATTATGACCTTTCAACACTAAATACACCGTTAAGCTTCTTAATACGTGTAATAACGTTATCCAAATGCTCACGGCTTTCAACACTGATGGTAACAACAATAATACAGTTACCATCTTTGGTTTCCTTTGCCATTATGGCGTGTACTGCAACGTGCAAATTACCGAGCAATATCGACAAATCTGCAACCATACCGTCGCGGTTCAATCCTAAAATTGTGACAGTGGAATCAAACCTTGTAGTACGTTCTGCATTCCAAAACGCAGGTACCCACCTTTCAGGCTCTGCACTTTTAGAAATATCAACCGGCACGTTACTGCAATCCCTTTTATGAATTGAAACACCGTGACCGCGGGTAATAAAACCGATAAGGTCATCCCCCGGTATCGGAGTACAACAACGGGACAACTTAATAAGACAGTTATCTATTCCCTCGACAATAACACCCTCAGAAGATTTTGACATCTTTCTTTCCTGAGTGTTATTGCTGATTTCAATTGGCTTTTCGGTTTTTTGGAACCTTAGAAAAGCGTCCTTAACGCGAGGCATTATTTTGGAAAGCAAAATACCGCCGTAACCTATTGCCGCATAAAAATCATCAACCGAATTGCAACGCATTTTAGTTGCAATATCGTTCAAAAATTTTTCCATATCGTCATCATTCAAACGAATGTTGTTACGCGAAAACTCTCGTTCGATTTCGGTTTTGCCTTCTTCAATGTTTTCAGGTCGACGTTCACGTTTAAACCAAGCACGAATTTTAGCCTTTGCCTGATTCGTTTTAACAATATTAAGCCAATCCCTGCTCGGACCGTGACTTGCCTGATTAGAGGTTAAAATCTCAATCAACTCACCTGTTTTGACCTCATGAGTTATAGGCACAATACGTCCGTCAACTTTAGCACCCGTCATTTTAGTACCGACTGCTGTATGAATTGCAAACGCAAAGTCAATAACCGTTGAGCCGACGGGCAAATTTATAACGTCACCCTTAGGCGTTACGGCAAAAACATCTTCCGGTGCTAAATCGGTCTTAATGGTCTGAACAAAATCCTCAACGTCATCAGCCTCACGCTGACTGTCCAAAATCTGTCTAATCCACTGCAAACGCTCTTCAAAACGGGCATCACTTCCGCTGATACCGTCTTTATATTTCCAGTGAGCCGCAACACCGTATTCAGCGGTACGGTGCATCTCCTCTGTCCTTATTTGAACTTCAAAAGGAATACCCTCACGGCCGAGAACAGTAGTATGAAGCGACTGATAAAGGTTCGGCTTGGGAGTTGAAATATAGTCCTTAAACCTATTAGGAATAGGTCTTGCCATATCATGAATAACACCCAAAATATTATAACAGTTTGCCAACGTATCGGTAATAATACGGACAGCATATACATCATAAATCTCGTCTAACGATTTACCTTGCATATACATTTTGCGGTAAATACCGTGAATTGATTTGACTCTGCCTTCGATTCTGATATTAGGAACAACCTCGGTGACACGCTCTTTTATACGTTCTTGAATCATATTAAGGAAGCTTTCACTTTGACTGCGTTTTATTCTTAACGACTGCTCAATTTCGTGATAAGCTACGGGGTCAAGGTGCATAATAGAAAGGTCTTCCAATTCTTCCTTAACAGCTCTGATACCCAAGCGGTGAGCTATTGGAGCAAAAACCTCTAACGTTTCACGAGCCTTATCCCTTTGCTTGTGTTCAGGCATAGCGTCAATAGTACGCATATTATGAAGTCGGTCGGCAAGTTTAATAATAATAACACGTAAATCCTGCGACATCGCAATAAACATTTTACGGATGTTTTCAGCCTGCTCGCTTTCCTTAGATTCAAGCGGAATTTTTTCCAACTTGGTTACGCCGTCAACCAACTCGGCAACATTTTTGCCGAACTCTTTTTTGATATCGTCATAGGTTGCCTCGGTATCCTCAACTACGTCGTGCAAAAGCGAAGCAGCAACCGATTCCGAGTCCATACCCAAGGTAATAACAATTTTAGCAACGGCAATCGGGTGCATATAAAACGGCTCACCTGATGCTCTTTTTTGCTCTCCGTGTGCTTCAACACAACGCCAAAATGCGCGAGTTATCAATTCTTTATCATAACTGTCAGCACTAGGTTGTTTATCAATCAAATCTAAAATCGACTGTAAATTACGTTCATTTTCGGTCATAAAATGTCACCTGCCTTTAAATTTAAAATTTTTCTTAAAATATCGGCGTTTTCTAAATCCACTTTACTTTCAGTAGGTTTAACTGTCAACACGCCGTCAGTATCGTCAACCAATCCTAACTCGGTCAACGCAGTTATTGCTACGGTGATTTTACCAATCGGTAATTTTTCTAATAAATCATTTTCAAGTCGAGCTAAACTTACACCGTTATGCTCACGAATATACCTGAACACCACCGCAATTTCATCACGTTCGGGGTAAATTAACTCGGCATCCTCGCGGTCCCCAGAATCAGAATACACTTTTTCTATTGCAATCAGTTGTTTTTCGGTCTCAACCTCATCTAAACCGCTTTTTCTGATGCTTCTTACAATTACCGAAACCGACTCGGTATTATTGTAAATATTAACGTCCAAAGTTACGGCTAAATCAACCGTATCCCCAACCCTAAACGGCAATTTTTCAGGCGGCACATTAAACATCACAGCCGAAAAATCACAATTTTCACGTCGAAGCTTTAACCTTAAATGCTTGCCGTTGGCAAGCGGTTGAACTCCGGTAATTACCGACTCTAAAACACCGAAAACCGGCATAGGATTGCCTGCACCGTAAGGCTCAAACGCTTTCATTGCCTTTGCGACATCAACGGTTAAAGCACTGGGCTTTATACGACAGTCAATCTTTAATTTTGCAAACGGGACCTCAACATTTTTAGCATAAGAGTTGATTGCTTTTCTAAATTCATCAATTTTATCCTCACATACAGTCAAACCTGCAGCAAGCTCATGTCCGCCGAACTTTGCCAATGTTTCTGCCGAGGCCGATAAAGCATTAAACAGTGAAAATCCGTCGATACTTCTGCCGGAACCAACCGAATTATCACCCGACGAACTTATAACAACACACGGTTTATTATAACGTTCTGTAAGTTTTGAAGCTGCAATGCCGATAACACCGACATGCCAACCGTATCCGTCAACGACAATAACTCTATCTCTATGATATCCGTTCTGCTCGATAATCTTCACAGCCGAGTCAAAAATATCCTGCTCTGTAGACTGACGTTCAGCATTCAAACGGTCTAACATACCTGCATAATATAACGCATCTTCATAATTGTCGGCAGTCAAAAGTTTCACTGCTATATCAGCATTTGCCATACGTCCTGCGGCATTAATTCTTGGGCATATAGTAAATGCGGCGTTTCCTGCGGTAACGTATTTGATATTTGCCACCTCAGTCAACGCTCTTATACCCATATTTAACCTGCGGTTAATAAGACGCAAACCCTCATTTACAATAATTCGGTTTTCACCCTTTAACGGCACAATGTCTGCAATAGTACCTAAAGCCACCAAATCGGCATATTCGTAAATCATTTCCTCACAAGGTTTGCCCTCTAAAGCACAAACCAATTTAAAAGCAACACCGACACCTGCAAGTTTATCAAATATCCAATCACAGTCCGCATCAATATGAGGGTCAACAACTGCTACCGCATTGGGCAACTCTCCCTGTAATAAATGGTGGTCGGTAACAACTACGTCAACACCCAACTCGTTAGCAAACTCAACCTCTTTTACAGCGTTTATTCCATTATCAACTGTGATAATAAGAGTAACACCGTCCTCTGCCGCTTTTTCGATTGCAGGTATGGAAATACCGTAACCGTCAGTTTCACGGTCAGGCACAAAGAACGATACATCTGCATTACGTCTTTTAAGATATGTTGTAAGTAACGCCGTTGAAGTGACACCGTCACAATCATAATCACCGAACACGAGTATTTTTTCATTTTCCTCAAGTGCTATGTTTATACGTTCAACCGCCTCACTGATACCGCTGTATTCGTAAGGGTCACAAAATTCGGGTTCTTTTTCGAAAAATTGCTCAATCTCATAAGGGTCGGTCATTCCGCGTGAACAGGCAATAAAAACGACTAACGGGTCAAGACCGCAATCATCAGCGATTTCGGTCACCAATTGCTTGTCAACGTCAGGCAAAAGCCATCTCTTATAATTCATTACCTGTCACCTCTTTTCAAACACTTTCCCAAATTAAACTATTATCAATTTATTTTATCACTAAACCCCAGTATTTTCAAGAGATAACGGCAAATAATATAATAAATTATAAGTATTTTTAAAAGAAAGGTTAAATAATGCGAAATACTATCTATTATTACGGATTTTTAGGAATTTTAGGCGGTTTCGGTTACTGCTTTTTGGAACTTTTATGGCGAGGTTACACCGATTTCTCAATGGGATTTGCAGGAGGCATATCCTTTTGCATTTTAGCGTTAATTCAAAAGCACTTTAAAAGTTTAAAATTTGTGTACCGCTGTATTTTAGGAGGATTAAGTATTTCGGCAGTTGAACTGATTTTCGGTGCATTTTTCAACCTTTATTTAGGCCGTGCAGTTTGGGATTACAGCCAAATGCCTTTTAATATTATGGGGCAGGTTTGTCTTTCGTTTACTGTTTTGTGGTGTTTTTTATCGGCACCAATGCTGATTATCGCCGACCTCTTACGAGAAAAATTAACAAACCGACGCGAATCCGTATCTTGACGGAAAACGCGTCGGTTTTTCATTTACTTAATTTTGATAGGTTATTCTTTCCTCTTTTTCAAGCGGGAAACATTCGAGAGTGTTACCGTCTAAATTGCACTTATTCATATCAACTGCCGTTATACTACGGTTGGAATAGGTTGTATAATAGTAGATGCCTTTTGTACAGTTGCAACACGAAGTATAAACTGTTTTTTCGTACAACCCGTTACCAAGATAACATGCACCGTTAACCTGCTCGACAGTACCTAAAATATGAAAAAACTGGCTAACGCTTTCCTCCTCACTGTCCCCTGATACTGAGTTGCATTTATTAAATGCCACACGGACAAAACGTGACGGCGAAGTAAGGTCGCCCGGCATTCCAACTGCACCTAAACCCTTGCAATAACGCTCTAAATTCACCTTATCAGAAAAAGTGTTTTGAGGCTCATTTGGAGTCAAATGAATAAAATCATTAAGGCGTTGCAAATGCATTGGAAAACGCGGATTATTGGTCATTACACCGACGGGATTATCATATACCGCAATCCCATCACTTGTTGACTCAACTACTATCGAGCTGTCACTATCTGCAATCATCCAATGAAGCGGTGTGGGTTGCAAATTATCACTAAAAGCCGTATTTGTAATGTTGATATTATTAATTAAATCACGAGCGTCAGCAACCGTTTTGCATTGAGCCAAAATCCACAAAGGCAGTTCAAAATTAGCAATATTATCTTTACCCTCAATCTCCTCACGGTAAAAAGCGTTATTTGGAAAACTCAAACCTGCCATTGCAAGACCTGCTTCGTTCATAGCATCATAATAAAGCGGAAAATCATTTTGAACATAAGCCATTCCTATAATAGCAAAATGGTTTTTCAATGTAATTCCACTTCTAAAGTTAAATTCAAAATTCCTTGGTGTCACGGTCAACTGCTCAACGAACGAAAACTCACTGTCCAACGTCCTACCAAAATAAAAATCCTTGGTTTTAAGTGTAATCGCAGTACACATTTTATCAACTCCCAAAAATATTTTGCCACGGATTTTGAAAAATAAAACAACAAACCAGTAAAGCCTCTATACACAGATGACAAACAAAAATCCCATCGACTTAAAGCCGATAGGATTTATGTTTTTATATTATATTTATAAAATTGTGCTAAAAGACAAAAATTCTTAAATTACAAGTCACAAAGTTTGCAGGGAGTATTATAACTTGTATCAAATTAAAAACAAATTCAGCCTCCCTTGCCCTAAAGGGAGGTGGCACGGCAACGCCGTGACGGAGGGATTGTAAAGTCAAAATTAAACAAAAACAATCCCTCAGTCAGCTTCGCTGACAGCTCCCTTTACACAAGGGAGCCCCCGCTAAATTCTACTTTAAATACGGTTTGCGTCTACTTTGATTATTTACATAGAAGTTGTTTGGTATATCAATCATTTCCCTTGCAAAAATCAACATAGATACAAAGGCGGGTCTGCGCGCGAATTGATAAACCTCAACCAATTCATCACCAACCTCTGCAACTGTTTTAGCAATTATATTGAGACGCAATAATACCGATGTTATATGTTTGGCTTTATCCTCAGTACACCCTAATTCCTTAATTATCAACTTTTCAGTAAAAGCATTGAAACTTTCACGTTTATACAAAAACACCAGTGTTTCAAATATATCTTTATCAGCCATCAATTTGAAGAACTCAGGATAATCTATTCCATCTAAAAGAGCTTTATTTTTATCTTTTGCATCGGGTACCACTAAAAAATATTGCATTCGGTTAAATAATCCCATTTCTGTATATCCCGAATCAACAAGAACTTGAGAATAAACCTGGTCGTCTTCACTGTGGCTCTTTGCTTCTTCCTTAAATCGTTCAGGGTCAGAAATTATAGTACCGTACATAGATTGCTCTATCATCCAACATAGTTCAAACGCTCTTGATATACGCTCTTCAACTTTTGTTTTTAAAATATCTTTTAAAATTACATCTTCAATATTGATAGATATGTTATTCTGTCTACCAAACAATTCGTCGATTGATACATTAAAAAATTCTGCAATCTTTGGTAACAATTCTGTATCAGGCACACCACCATTTTCCCATTTGGAAACTGCTTGTGCCGTTACTCCGACAAACCTTGCCAATTCGTCTTGCTTAACACCTTTTGCCTTGCGAAGTTCAGCTATATTTTTACCAATAGTCATTATATCCATAAAATTACCTCCAATATTAGTTTATAGAAAGTACTTTCATCATCTATATAGTAACACAACTTTCAGTTGTTTTCAACGGAGGTGAAATTGACACAAACAACTGTGATTTGTTTTTTTATGTTTATAGTACAAAACAAATCAAGGCGAAGCCTTGTATATCATCAATTCCGTAGGAATTGCATATCATCAACTTTGTAAAAAGTTGTATATCATCAAGCCGACAGAAATACACACCTTCGGTGTGATGATATACGCCTTCGGCAATGATATACACG
>JAZOQN010000060.1:0-7992 GCA_045656125.1 Acutalibacteraceae bacterium | reverse complement strand
TCAGTTTTGAATTTAGATAACGACATCACCGCAGGTTTTAGTGACGATGTCAGAGGTCAGGCTTTGTATTTTTCGATGAAACAGTCATTAAAGAACGGTGCTTGGCTTGGTAAGGACGGTTATCTTAACCTCTCTTACCGCGGTATTTCCGTTCCGCTTTTGCATAAGGACGATATTGCAATTATGGGCGACCATAACGTTGAAAACTACCTTGCTGCAATTTCAGCAGTTTGGGGTTATGTCGGTGCTGACAGTATCGTCAAAGTTGCACACGAGTTTACCGGTGTTGAACATCGAATTGAGTTCGTCCGTGAAATTGACGGTGTACGTTATTATAATGACTCAATAGCATCAAGCCCCACAAGAACAATTGCCTGCTTAAAAGCATTCAATGACAAGGTCATTTTAATCGCAGGCGGTTACGACAAGCATATCCCGTTTGAGCCCATGGCACCTTATGTTGTTGAAAAGGTTAAACTGCTTATTTTAAACGGACCGACAGCCGATAAGATAGAAAAAGCAATTAAATCAGATGAAAACTACAAGAACGGACATCCGCAAATCGTCCGCGTTAAAGATATGAAGGAAGCTGTTTTGGTGGCTCAAGAAATGGCAGTTTCGGGTGACATTGTGGCGTTGAGTCCTGCTTGTGCAAGTTTTGATGCTTACCCGAATTTTGTTGCTCGTGGCAAGCATTTTAAGGAATTGGTTAATAACCTTTAATTTGGAGAAATTATGCAAACTGTTAAAAACATTTTGAAAAATTTATGTGAGGCGGATTTTATCGGCGGTGTCGGCAGTGCTATCGACGTCGCCGAAAAGCACCTTTCAAAATATTGTACTGTACGCCGTTTGGGAAATAATCTCATCGGTGAAATCAAAGGCAAAAATGATTATACCGTTTTGTTGGATGCTCATATCGACCAAATCGGTATGGTTGTAACATCAATAAGCGGTGGATTTTTGAAGGTTGCCGCTGCCGGTGGGGTTGACCGCAGAATGTTAGCCGGAATGAGAGTTACCGTCTACGGCAGAGAGACAGTTAACGGCGTTTTTTGCAGTACGCCACCTCATTTATCGAAATCTGACGATGTTTTGAAAATTGAGGATATGTATATAGATACCGGTCTTGGTGACAGAGCGAACGAGGTTACTTCTGTTGGTGACCGCGTTGTCTTTTCAGCAAATTTCACTGAACTAGTAGGGGACAAAGTTACCGGGAAATCGTTGGACGACCGTGCAGGTTGTGCAGCTCTCATAAAATGTGCCGAGATGTTGTCAGGCAAAGATTTACCCTGCAACGTAGTATTTTTGTTGAGCGATATGGAGGAACTGGGCGGTATGGGTGCTAAAACTATGAGTTTTGGCGTTTCACCTGATGTAGCTGTTGCGGTTGATGTGAGTTTCGGTAATGCACCTGACATTTTGCCCGACAAAACCGGTGTTTTAGGCGACGGTGCAATGATTGGAATTTCACCAATTTTGTCGAATGTTGTGACAAAGAGCCTCAAAGAAATTGCAAATACAAAGGGAATCAAACATCAACTTGAAGTTATGGGTGGCAAAACTTCCACTAACGCAGATAAAATAGTCGACACAAAGTGCGGTATTCCAACAGGTCTTTTATCAATACCGCTTCGTAATATGCACACGCCGGTTGAAGTTATTGACGTTAATGATATTATGTCGGTTGCCGAAATTTTGGCGAACTTTGTTTTAACTCGCGAGGTGAAATGATGGAAAATTTAAAATTACTTTGTGAGTTGAACGCACCTTCAGGACACGAAGATGCGGTGAGAGATTATATAATTGAGAGAATCAAAGATAAGGCAGAGGTTTCGGTTGATGCCTTGGGCAATGTCATTGCTTTTGTTAAAGGAAAAAACAGAGCCAAAAACAAGGTGATGGTCGACGCTCATATGGACGAGGTCGGGTTTATCGTCACATATATAACGGCTGACGGTATGCTGAAATTCACCACCGTTGGAGGAATCAACGTTGGTGTTATGCTGGCACGAAAGGTTAAGTTTTTGAATGGTGTGACCGGCGTAATAAGTTCAAAACCGGTTCATATGCTATCGTCTGCTGAAAAGGAGAAAATGCCTGAGGAAGATGCACTTTATATTGACATTGGTGCGGCATCAAAATCAGAGGCTGAAGGCTTGGTTTCGGTTGGCGACTGTGCGGTGTTCAGTGAGCCTTTTTGTGAAATGGGCAACCTCATTTTATCAAAAGCTATTGATGACAGGGCAGGCTGTGGGGTTTTACTTGATATTATAAATTCAGAGCCGGAATATGATTTTTATGCTTCGTTTTCAGTAAATGAAGAGGTTGGTGCAGGCGCAAGAGCTGTTGCTTTCGCAGTAGACCCCGATTTTGCAATTGTGGTTGAATCGACAACTGCCGCTGATATTGCAGGAGTTCCTGACGACAAAAAGGTTTGTTATGTAGGCAACGGTGCGGTACTTTCATTTATGGACCGCGGAACTCTTTATGATAAAGATTTGTTCGATAAGTCCTTGGCTTTGGCTAAAGAAAATGGCATAAAAGCACAGGTTAAATCTTTCGTTGCGGGCGGAAATAACGCCGCCGGTATACATCAGTCGCGTTGTGGGGTCCGCACTGTTGCAGTGTCGGTGCCGTGCAGATATATTCATTCGGCTTCATCTGTTGCAAGTGTTGATGATGTAAAGTCAGTGCGTGATTTAACCAATTTATTGATAGAAGAATTGGCTTCGGGTGAGATAAATTGATTAAGCGAATTGAAACTTTGCCCGAAACATTAGAAAAAAGCATTTTTACAGCAAGAATTGAAACGCTTTTGAATACCTATGGCAATTCGGTGGGTGTAGATTTGTTCGCCCAAACTGTTGACGGGGAAATAACCGCAGTTTTTGGCGGTATTGATAACTCATTTACGCTGATTTGCCTTGATAATGCGGATTATGATGAGTTAAATTCATATTTTTTATTTATTAAGGCTATTGTTTTTTGTGACGGTGAGGTGTCAAAAAGGCTGAATGCTAAACAGATTGACAAAGCCTTGCTTTATGAGTTTGAAAAAGAAGTAAAGCCTACGGATTTCCCTTATGAAAAAGGGCATGGCAGTATTGCCGAGGTTTACAAACTGCTTGAAAATGGAATTGACGGTGATATTGAATTACCACCATTTGATTTTTGGTACACTGATTTTTGCCTAAGGTTTAATCATAATTCCTCAGAATATTTTATAGTGGAAAAAGCAGTTGCGGTCGCAGGTTTTGTGACTGAATACTGTTCGCTTATAACCGGTGTTGCGGTTGACATTAATGACCGTGGTAAAGGCTTTGGTAAAACGGCGTTATCAGGACTTATACATAATATTATTTGTAAATATCCTCAAAGTGAAATCTTTGCTTCGACAGTAAATTCGGGCGGATTTTACGAGGCCTTGAATTTTAAACACTGCGGTAATATTGCCGTTTGTGAGTTTTAGGAGATATAAAGATGGACTTTTTTAAGGTTGACAGCAGAATTAAATCAGTTTCCGACAAGGCGTTGGTTAAGGCCGAGAAAACTTTTAAAGAAATTGAAAAAGTGACCGAATATAATCAACAAAAAGTGTTGTCGGCATTTATAAATAACGGCGTCGCGGAAACACATTTTGTACCGTCAACAGGATATGGTTATAACGACCGCGGTCGCGAGGTTTTAGAGCAGGTTTTTGCCGAGTGTGTGGGTGCTGAAAGTTCGATTTTCCGCCACACATTTGCTTCGGGAACACATACACTTACCGTAATGTTGTTTGGTATTTTGCGTCCGGGTGATAATATGCTTTGCTTAACCGGGCGTCCTTACGATACACTTATTGGTGTTTTAGGTATTGACGGTCATGTTGACGGCTCGTTAAAAGATTTCGGAGTTAATTATGATGAGGTTCAATTAAAGAATGACGGCACACCCGATTTAGGAGGTATTGAGTCGGCTTTGAAATCCAAAAAATATGCTGTTGCATATATTCAGCGTTCACGCGGCTACAGTTTAAGACCGAGCTTGTCGGTTGAAAAAATCGGTGAGTTGGCAAAATTGGTTAAAAAAATATCGCCCGAAACAGTCATTATGGTAGATAACTGCTACGGTGAATTTGTTGAAGAAAAAGAGCCTTTAGAGGTTGGAGCCGATATTATGGCGGGCTCGCTCATTAAAAATCCGGGTGGCGGAATTGCACCTTGCGGTGGATACATCGCAGGACGTCGCGATTTGGTCGAAAAATGTGGTTATAGGCTCACATGCCCCGGTGTAGGTTTAGAGATTGGTGCAACGTTAGGGCATACAAGAGAACTGTTTATGGGGCTATTTTCGGCACCTCACGTTGTTGGCGAAGCACTTAAGACCGCGGTATTTACTGCTGCACTGTTTGAGGAGTTGGGCTTTAGCGTAACGCCTGCATCCCACGAGAAAAGAGCCGATATTATTCAATCGGTTATTACAGGTAAACCTGAAAGTCTTATCGCGTTTTGCAAAGGTATTCAAAGTGGCTCGCCGGTTGATTCGTTTGCATCTCCCGAACCGGATGATATGCCGGGATATGACAGTAAGGTTATTATGGCGGCAGGTGCTTTCACATTAGGTGCTTCTATTGAGTTATCTGCTGATGCACCGTTAAGAGAGCCATTTGCGGTTTGGATGCAGGGTGGTCTTAATTTCCACAGTGCTAAGGTTGGTATTATGTTAGCGGCACAAAAAATGCTTGAGGAAGGCTGTTTAAATATTTAGATAAAAAACAGGCGACCCAACTTTTGTTGGGTCGCTTTCATTGTAATCATAGTATTTTTGCTTTTGTATTAACTTCGTTTCTGCCGTGGTTGTAGAACTTGCGGTTGTCGAGTGCCCACATTTTGTTGGTGTATTCACCGGTTTCAACCGAGCCGATAGCCTCGGTCAACTCATAAATTCGGGCGTCCATCAAGTCAAGCTCGCTTAAAAGCTCTGCTTCTAAAAACATCGGCTTTACAGCGGCACCGAATTCAGGCTCTCCGTGGTGGGAAAGTACCATATGCTGAAGCAACAGTTTTGTTTCTTCGGATGTGCCCAATTTTTCGGCAAAGTTACCGATTATCATAGCACCTTTTGCTAAGTGTCCGACCAAGTTACCCTCTAACGAATAGCCACTTGCAGTGCCTGCATCATTGACGATAAATTCATCGGTTTTGGCAATATCGTGGAGCATTGCACCGGCAATCAGTAAATCAGCATTGACGGAAGGGTAAATTTTTGCAACGCTTTGAGCTAAACGGACAATGGAAAGCGTGTGATATAATAAACCGCCTCGGATTGCGTGGTGCAGTCTGAACGCTGCAGGCCAAAATACCAATTTTTCTTTATATTCGTTATATATTGCTACAACTATGTTTTTTATTTCGGCATTTGCAATATTTTCGGCAATCAGCATTAATTCAGAAAACAACTGCTCACCGCTAACATCGGTAGAGGGGACAAAGTCCGACGGGTCAACGCCGTCTGTTGGTATTGCTTTGCGGATTTTTTCAATTCTTAATTGGTCAACACCGTTATAAGGACTTATAGTGCCGCGAACTTTCACGATAGTTCCCGGTTCAAAAACGCCCTGAACTTCCTCGTGATAGTCCCATAATTTTGAAGTGATTTCGCCGGTTTTGTCACTCAATATCAAATCAAGATACGGCATACCTTTAGCAGTGATTTTTCTGTCGGCAGATTTAACCATTAAAAAGCCATCGGTAGCACCGTTAGTTCCGAATTCCATAAGTTAATCCTCATTTCACAATAATTCATATAATTATTATACAATATTGATAAAGGTTTGTAAAGCAAAAAGAAATCCTCTTAAACTGTTACGTTTAAGAGGATTTTAATCTTAATTATGCTTGTTCGTCAAATTTTATGGGAGTGCCGCCCAACTCATCAGATTTGAAAGCAGCTTCCATAACCTTCATTACACGACGAACCTGTTCCAAAGTTACCAACTGAGGTTCAATACCGTCAACGGCTTTTACTAAGTTGCGATAGAAATCGTGAACGTCGCTCAAAGGCTTTTCAACCTCGTATGTATCAGTGGTGATTTCATCACGCGGTGCCATGGTTTTGGTGATACCTGCAGCAGTTTGTACCGGTAAAACATCATTTTCGTGCCAAGCCTTGCATTTTACAACCTTGGCTTTTTCACGCCAGTCCGAAATTAGGGCAGTACCGTTTTTGCACTGCATATAGAATCTCGGAAGTGCGATAAAGTTGAATGTACCAACTTCAATATAAGCGGTTTTACCGTCAACAAATTTAATTGTAAGTTTAAATCCGTCATCAACTTCGTCATTGGTTATATGAGAGCAGTTGCAGGTAACGGTGTCAATATCACTGGTGATAAGGAACAACATCTGGTCAATAAGATGCACACCCCAGTCAAGAATCATACCGCCACCGTATGCTTTTTGACAACGCCAGTCACTCGGAATTCCGCGTGAACCGTGAATACGTGATTCAACATTAATAACCTCACCAATGTCGCCAGACTCAATGATTTTCTTCATACCCAAGAAGTCTACGTCCCAACGGCGATTCTGGTGAACGGTGAATAACTTACCGCTTTCTTTAGAAGCGGCAATCATTCTGTCAAGAGCCTTAACTGACATTTCAACCGGTTTCTCACAAACGACGTTTTTGCTAGCTTTCAGCGAGCGTACAACGATGTCCTCGTGAACATCGTTCGGTGTTGCACAAACAACAATGTCAACATTAGGGTCTGCTAAAACAGCCTCAAAAGACTCATAAACGTGGATACCCTTACTACGAGCATACTCACAACGGGCTTCTTTAATATCGTAAATACCGGCCAACGATACAACATCACTTTTTAAAGCGTGGTCACCGTGCCATCCGCCTTGTCCGCCAAAGCCAACAATAGCAATATTTTTTTTCATTTTAAATTACCTCTCTTAAACTCAAGGTGGTCAATATATGCACTGAAAATTCCTCGTGCAGAATTTTCGGTGGAGTGTGCCACCGTCCTTGGACGGTGGCGTGTTTTAAGCATAAATTAAACTTCAGGAATAACGATTTCGATTTCCTTGCCCAATGCTGCCGACTTATTAATACCGTCGATAATAGCCTGGTTGATAACGATTTCGCTTGAAGGAACAGTAGCTTTGCCACCCTCTTTAATAGCGTCAACAAAAGCACGCAACTTCTGAGAGAAGAGGTTAACCTTAGTAGGAATGAGGGGAACTTCATACTGAACAGGGCTACCTGCAACTATTTTATAAACGGTTAACGGCTTATTAAACTCACCGTTCCAGCATTCAGTAGAAGGAATTCTTAAGCCGCCTTCGGTACCGAGGATAAGTGCGTCACCGCAGGTATCCATATGCTCTGCCCAAGAAATTCTAAAGTCAAGAATAATATCGTTTTCCAAACGTACAAAAGCAGCTGCAAAGTCATCAACACCGAACTTTTCAGCATATTCGGGGTGAGTAGGATAGTAGTCAGGACGGGTTCCGAAGAAGTTAGAGGTGTAACCGGAAACGGTTAACGGCTTCGGATAACCTACTGCGTTAAGAAGCATATCGAGTGAGTAAGAACCGATATCACCTACTGCACCGATACCGCCGGTTTCCTTCTCAATAAATGTTGTACCGAACGGGGTAGGAATACCGCGACGACGTCCGCCACCTGCTTGCATATAGTAAACTTTACCAAGTTCACCACTCTCTACGATTTTCTTAATCATCTTCATATTCTCACTCATTCTGGGCTGGAAGCCGATACTGAGAATCTTGCCGGAAGCTTTTTCAGCCTTCATAACCTCGATAGCCTCATCCAAAGTAACGGTGAAAGGCTTTTCGAGCATTACGTTTACGCCGTGGTTCAAAGCATTGATAGCCGGACCTGCGTGCTGGCAGTTGTAAGTACAGATAGAAACACCGTCAAGGTCTTTCTCTGCATCTAAAAGTTCTGCGTCTCTGTTGTAGAAGCGAATCT
>JAZOQN010000059.1:0-29756 GCA_045656125.1 Acutalibacteraceae bacterium | reverse complement strand
TGATATATAGGGACAAACAAAGGAAGAATGTAACGGCGGTGACATCCGTCACCGCCTGCAAGGAGAATTTATATGTTATATGTTTCGAAGCCTACCTCCGGCAGAAATGGAGGCAAATAATATAGGAGGTAAAGTGTCCATGAAAGATATTAGCGTTCCCATTTGGCAGAAGAGCAATTTGACACTCGATGAAGCCGCCGCTTATTCCGGTATCGGTAAAAACACGATGCGTAATCTTTGTAACGCAGAGGATTGCGACTTTGTGTTATGGATTGGTGCAAAGCGGTTAATCAAGAGACAAAAGTTAGACGAATATCTTGCGAATCACACTCGCATTGAAAGATAACAACTGAAAAAGCAGGTTTTCCGTCTCATTGTGTGGCTCTCACACACGCCGCATACTGTGTTGGGAAATCATAGGACGAGGAAAGGAGCGTAGTTTAATGTCCCTTTGCTTTTCCAGTTATAACGAGGCTTATCAAACTATGTTTACCGAGTATAAAGATATTGTTTCGGTAAAAGAAGCATCCATAATGCTTAATACCGGCAGAAAACAAATTTATAAACTCTTAAAGCAAGGTAAGCTTGATAAACTCGAACATAACGCTAAAGGATTTTTAATCACGAAGCGTTCGATTGTAGCTTATGTATTAAATGCTTCGCAAGAAGTATCTGCATAAACTGCACCGCCTGTTTTCAGGCGGCATACATGCTTTAAAATGGCCGTAAATCTATTTCATGCGGCTTTATGAAGGAGAAGTTAAATTGTTAAAGTGTGTGAAAGGAAAGAAAAATGGTAAAAGGATCCGTACAGGAAAAAGGTGGCTATTTGCATACCGTTATCAGCTACACCGATAAAGACGGTAAGCGAAAGCAAAAGTGGCAAAGCACAGGACTTACTGCCAAAGGTAACAAGCGCAAGGCTCAGGAGCTTTTGAAAGAACGCATTGACGAGTTGGAGATGACACTTGAACGTGAAGAAACTCAAATACCCGATATGCCGTTCTCGCAGTTTATGTCAAACTGGCTTACGATGATTAAACCCACCGTTTTAATTACCACTTACGGCAGCTATCAGTATTTCATCGAAAAGAGAATTAACCCCTATTTTGATGAAAAGAATATTACACTGCAAAAGATACGAACAGTGGATATTCAAGAGTATTACAACACAATGCTGTCTAAGGGTACGAAATGGAATTCGGTTGCAAAGCATCATGCAGTCATTCGCAAGGCGCTCGATTATGCCGTTAAAATGGATTACATATTGGTAAATCCCGCAGTAAAAATCGAAACACCTAAGCGACAAAAGTTCATTGCCGAGCATTATAACCGTGATGAGCTTCAACAACTCTTTGAAGCGGTAAAGGGTGATTTGCTTGAAGTTCCCGTTATACTCTCTGCGTTCTATGGGCTTCGAAGAAGTGAAGCTTTAGGACTAAAATGGAGTGCGATTGATTTTGAGCAGAAAACCTTGTGCATTAAGCATACTGTGTGCCGAATATCTGTTGACGGCAAGGATGTAATTGTTCGCAAAGATACTACAAAAAATAAGACAAGCCTTAGAACGTTACCCCTAATACCTGATGTTGAAAAACTGTTGCTGAAAACGAAAAAGCAACAAGAGAGCAACAGAAGGAAATGTCGCAATGCATACAACAAGGAGTTCCTTGATTATGTATGTGTGGACGATATGGGCAATCTTTTAAGACCGGATTATTTGTCGCAGCATTTACAAACTGTGCTCAAAAGAAATAACTTAAAGCATATTCGGTATCACGATTTGCGACACTCTTGCGCTTCGCTATTACTTGCCAACGGTGTATCATTAAAAGAAATCCAAGACTGGTTAGGTCACTCGGATTTCAGTACAACGGCAAATATTTATAGCCATTTGGAGTATGGAGCCAAGGCCAAGTCTGCTAACAAGATTGCAGAGAACTTGAGCCTTGAAGAAAAGACAAAGGACGGGTAAATCCCGTCCCATACATAATTTGTTTCTAACAGATTTCTAATGGATTTTTGGTTGAAACACCCTCATTTTTGACATTAAAATCACTCAAATACCAATAGGTTTTCGGACAAAGAAAATCTCTCAAACCCGCATAAACACTGGGTTTGAGAGATGATGGTGCGGGTAACAGGACTTGAACCTGCACAGCCTTGCGACCATTAGAACCTGAATCTAACGCGTCTGCCAATTCCGCCATACCCGCATATATGACTTAAATCCTTTCGAAAATCTTAGAACCGAAACGGTTTGTTAGAAATCCGTTAGAAATAAGTGTTTTTTTGAGATTTTTGAACAAACAGGAATCAAGGTCAAAAATCGTGAAACCCCTTGATTTTATGCGGTTCTTCGGAGAAAACAGCAGAGGTCTAAAAGAGCCTCTCGCGCGTTAGTACCTGAATCTAACGCGTCTGCCAATTCCGCCATACCCGCATATAGGTTTACCTTATTTTTACTGACGGAGAGGTAACACCTCTGTAGTTGTACCTAAAACCCAGTATTTTTCACTCTTAGAATGAATACCTGAATCTTACGTGCCAACCGCACACCGCTTTTCTGCTGAGAATGCCAGTCTTTTCGGGATATTTCGGCAGTTCGGAAACTCGTCAAAAATGGTGTAAAAACCTGAATCTAACGCGTCTGCCAATTCCACCATACCCGCATATTAAGTTTGACCTCTAAGTTTTACACGGCGAGGTGTTCCGAGGCGGAGTTCATCTTCAATTAAAATTTACCTTCACTTAATCCGCAAGAGTCATTATACCTTTGTTGTCAGTACTTGTCAAGTGGGAATATACCCTCTGGTTAAACAATTACATTATTTTAACATTTGGTGGACAAATATTACAAATTAGTAAAATTTATCGTATTTCGATAAATTTATATTGACAAACATTGCATACGCATATATTATATAAGTGTGATATCGCAAAATTGATTTTTTGGGAGGATATACTTATGCTGAAAATCCAAAGTAAACATTCAATTAGTTTATCAATTATTTTATCAGTTGTATTTCTTGCAGTCTGTGGATTCTTTGCGTTTATTATGCCTAACTTAGTTGACATATTGATAAACGCAAGCAATAGTGTGAGTAAACACGGTTTAATTACCGGTATTGACCGTACGGTAATATTATCGATGGCGTATGTAGCACTCTTGGTGGTAATACTAACCGATATTTTATTACTTTTACTTCTATTACGTGTACGCTCGGGGCTGATTTTCACTTCTGCAAGTGTGTCGTTAATTAGAGGCGTATCATGGTGCTTACTTTCGTTAGGTGCTATTTTCGTAGGGCTGGGAATATTCTTTTTGCTTTGTTTTGCAGTTGCTTTTGTTGTGGTTTTGGTAGGTTTATGTTTGCGTGTTGTTAAAAATGTAATTGAACAGGCAAACGAAATCAAATCTGAAAACGACCTCACTGTATAAGGATGGGCAAAAATTATGATAATTATTAATCTTGACGTAATGATGGCAAAGCGAAAAATGTCGCTAAATGAATTATCCGAAAAAGTCGGAATTACGCTTGCCAATCTTTCAATACTTAAAAATAACAAGGCAAAAGCAATTCGTTTTTCAACGCTTGACGCTATTTGCAAAGCCCTTAACTGTAATGTAAATGATATATTGGAGTTTGTCGAGGACTCTTTATCTGAAATGGAGTGATACAAATGAGTGAAACTTCAACCGGTATGAATAATAATCAAAATGAGCTCAATACGGATGCTACTGTTACAATTGAATCTGAAAACCAAGATATACAACAAAATCCTTACACATTTACAACTCTTGAAATTATCTTTGCATGGATAAGCCTTGCGGCAGGTTATTTGTTTTGTCGTGTTTTTCCAGTGGCAACAAGTCCTTTAGGCGGCTTTATATTTATATTGCTCCTTTTCGCAGTAACGGTAATTGTGATTAAAATTAAGGGTGCAAGCTTTACTGCTATTCCTATAATTGTAGCGATTTCTGCAATCATCAGTGCTTTTTCACTTATCTTTAGCGGAAATTCTTTTCTACACTCACTTTCATATATGTACTGTGTTGCGGCATACTGTTACTTTCTGTATGCTGTAAATGGCAATTCTTTAGAAAAAGGATTCTCTGATTTTCTTATTGTCGACTTTTTTAAAGCTTTATTTGTTCTCCCGTTTTATTCGTTCGAGTTTTTGTTTAAGGCTTTATTTGCCGGTAAGGCACGTAAAGGCGGGGAACTGTTTTTAAAAATTTTACTTGGAATTGGTATTACAATAGTACCCACTATTGTTGTATTTTCGCTTTTGTCGTATGACGAAAGCTTTACAAGGTTGTTATCCGATATACTAGATTTCAATTTTCTGGATGTTTTCTCCCATATCATTAGCTTGGGCTTTGGAATACCGATAGGTATGTATTTGTTTGGATTGTTTGTATCCTCGAGCGATAACAAATGTAGTGACATAATAACCGTCAATTCATGTAGGGAAGCATCTTGCAGAATTAAAGTAGTGCCCATCCCGACCGTTCTGGTTGCTGTAACACCGTTAATTTTGGTGTATGTTATATTCTTTATATCCCAATGGCAATACTATGTTTCAGCATTTAGCGGTGTTTTACCCGAAGGATTTATTTATTCTGATTATGCACGTGAGGGATTTTTTCAACTCTGCACAGTGTCAATAATAAATCTCATAATAATTGTTTGCGTTGCCTTGTTTATGCGTCGTTGTGACGGTCGTCCTTCAGCTTTGTTTAAGGTGTTGGCAATACTGTTCTCGGTGTTTACCTTAATACTCATTAGCACCGCAGTTGCCAAAATGGTAATGTATATTGATTGTTATGGATTAACACAAAGACGTTTATATGCCACCTGGACAATGGCTATTTTGGCAATCGTTTTTGTGCTGATAATACTTTGGCAGTTTATACCTAAGATTAAAATCATTACTGCTTCGCTTTCGGTATGCGTTATCTTGTTTACCGTATTATCATTATCAAATGCCGATGCACTTATTGCACGGTATAACATCGACCGTTATCTTGATAATACACTTAACACAGTTGATATCAAGGCTATGGATGACCTTGGTGATGCTGCAATACCTGAACTTGTACGACTTGCCGAAGCCTTAGATGAACGAAACGGCACTAATATTAAAACAGTAAACCTTAAGTATTGTAAAGACGAGGTTTACAAAGAACTGGTTACAAAACTGCGTGAATATGCAATTCGTATTGAGTATAATGACGAGTCTGTTTTTTCATTTACAATCCCGTCCCAGAGAGCTAAAAATGCTCTTAAGAGGGTTAGTCTTATTTAATCAAACATAAAACCCTTCCGTATTCGGAAGGGTTTTGCGTTTATATTAAAACTTCGTATTTTTTTACTTGCCGTTAAGATGCATTATTTTACGTACCTGTTTACGAAATTTTATAAAATATATGTTCAAAATACGGGTTAATGCAAAGTCAAAGATTGCAAATGCTATATTGCCTACAATATACACTGCCACAATCATAACAGTCATTGAAAATTTTTCGCTTTGGAATATATTTATCCCTAAAAGTTTGGCTGTTACAAAAAAGCATCCGGTCACTGCAACATTGAAAGCAAAAAATTTTATTGTTGTTCCCAAAATGCGTGAATTTAACCGTTCAATTAAGAGTTTTACGGTGGGGTAGTACCCCAAAAGTCCGATAAACATAATTAACGCTTCACGCTCGGTGGGAAGTATTACTGACAGTATTGCTGTTATTGAAAAGCAAAGAAAACCCCATTTTGCACCCAATTCCACTGACGGAATTAAAAACAGTATTCCTGTTAAAGCCGGTACGGTATAAAGCATTATGGGTATATTTGTGCCTAACATAAGTACAATGGCTAACGCCGAAATTACGCCGCAAACAGTAATTTTTACAGTGTTCTTCATATCAGAAGCAATTACAGCATGCATCGGCACACATCAGACCCATACAGCAGTCACAAGGTGAGCAGGCGGCACCTGTGGTTTGATATCCGCCACCGCCGTAAGGGCTATACCCGTGTCGGCTTTGTTGCATACGGTTTAATGCGGCACGGTACTCGGCATTCGCAGGGTCCATACGTACGGCGTTGTTCATACTTGTAAATGCGGCATCAAACCAACCGCGACGGTAAAGCACAATACCGTTAAGGAAGTACCATTCGGCATCGCGGTTTTCGGGCGGTACGCCATCCAAAACCTCTTGTGCTTCTTCAAAACGTCCTGAAGAAATAAGTCTTCTTACATCGTTGAAATTGGAATTTGCATTTTCGTTGCCTGCACCCCAGTTATTTTTGTAACCCGAACCGCCGGAAGTTTTATTTTTACGGCGTTTGATAATTTCGTCATAGGCTTGGTTGATTTCCTGCATTTTCTCGGTAGCCATTTCGGCTGCAGCAGGATTATCGTTAAAATTATCGGGATGGAATTTTCTTGCCTTTTCGCGGTAGGCGGCTTTAACTTGGTCATCTGTGGCGTCACGTCCGACGCCTAAAACCTCATAAGGGTCTCTCATTTTTCGGTCTCCTTATCAAAAATTTTCAGTTGGGCATTTTTAAGCCCTTCATATAATATGTTGTCGAGTATCGGTTTGTATTTTTTGATTTCCAACAGTTCCGAATAGGTCGAACATTCAACAAAGCACGTATTAAGTATGGGCACAAGGCGTTGCTCGGCGAATATTTTTGGGTCTGCACCCTTCGGTAACTCTTTAATTAATGGGTTGAAACGGTGCTTTTTTAAGTCTTTTTCAAGGTCATCAGCCACGTCGCAAAGATACACCCATTTCCCCAAACAGTAACCCATTCTTTCGAGTATAAATTTATATTTTTCTTCGCAATCAATCATTGACAGTATACCGCTTACGGCTTTTGCCGTCGGTTCGGCAGCCTTGTCCAATGAGCAGTCGGGGTCGCTCTCGGCATTCTGTTGTGAGGTAAAGTATTCCAATGTGATTTTTTCAAGTTCAGGGTAGTTGCAATATGCTTTTTTAGCCCATTGCTTTGTAAAAACCCTTAAAAAACGGTAAAATAATGACTTCACAAAACCGCTGTCGGCAATGTTATCTAAAACCTTAATATCGGTCAATGCTACGCCTGCCGCGGCGGCTAAAGAGTGAAATTTTTCGTCATTTTTACAGTAAGTGCATTTCTTTAACGGGTTTACACGGCATCTTTTTCGCTCGTATCCATAAAACTCATCACTCAAAGCGGTTTCTAATAATGAAACAAACGCCATATCGTAACTCAAACTGAATTTTGAAAGAACACCGTAGGTTTTGCCCAAATTTCTACACAGTCCGCAGTAAATTGCATTGTAAATTTCAAAATCTTTTACCTTCATTTCGGGCTTGTGTACCTTTATATAACCGAACAAAACCTCACCTCTTTTAGAATATATTACATTTTAACTATTGTGACATAAAAAGTCAATCAACAAGTGAATAATGTGTAAACATTAAAGCAACTTTTTCAAGAATTGACCTGTGTAGGATTTTTTGCATTTGGCGACCTCTTCGGGAGTACCGGAAACAACTATGTTTCCTCCTCGGTCACCGCCCTCGGGTCCCAAATCAATAATATGGTCTACTGATTTTATAACGTCGAGGTTATGCTCAATTATAACCATACTGTTGCCTGCATCGACTAATCGGTTAAATACGTCAATTAACCTATGCACGTCGGCAGTGTGAAGTCCTGTTGTCGGCTCGTCCAAAATATACATTGTTCTGCCGGTAGGACGTTTTGCCAATTCGGTTGCTAATTTTACGCGTTGAGCCTCACCGCCCGAAAGGGTAGTGGCAGGCTGACCGAGTTTAACATATCCTAAACCTACATCATAAAGGGTTTTAAGTTTACGGTAGATTTTCGGGTGGCTTTCAAAGAAATACATTCCTTCTTCAACCGTCATTTCAAGCACGTCGTAAATGCTCTTGTCACGGTATTTAACCTCTAATGTTTCGCGGTTGTAGCGGCTGCCTTTACATACCTCGCACGGCACATAAATATCGGGCAAGAAATGCATTTCAATTTTAATTATACCGTCGCCTTCGCAGGCTTCACAGCGTCCGCCTTTAACGTTGAACGAGAAACGGCCGGCGTTGTAGCCTTTCATTTTGGCGTCTTTGGTTGCGGCAAAAAGTTCGCGTATGTCGTTAAAAACGCCGGTGTAGGTTGCAGGGTTTGAACGCGGAGTACGTCCAATTGGGGATTGGCTGATTTCAATAACCTTGTCCAAATGCTCCAATCCTTCAATAGCATTATGTTTACCCCAAATGCGTTTTGCACCGTTTAATTCGCAAGCTAAACGCTGATAAAGTACGCTGTTTATGAGTGACGATTTACCCGAGCCTGAAACACCGGTAACGCCAATCATTTTACCCAATGGCAGTGTTACATCGATGTTTTTCAGGTTGTTTTCGGCAGCACCGACAATTTTAATTTCTTTGCCGTTGCCTGTTCTTCGGGTGATCGGTACTTCTATTTTCTTTCGTCCCGATAAATAGTCACCGGTAATCGAATTTTTGCATTTTTGTATTTCTTGGGGCGTGCCGGCACATACAATTTCACCACCGTGAACACCTGCACCGGGGCCGATATCAACAATATAATCGGCGGCTCGCATGGTATCCTCGTCGTGTTCAACCACAATTACGGTATTACCAAGGTCGCGAAGTTGTTGAAGCGTGTTAAGCAGTTTTTCGTTGTCGCGTTGATGCAGACCGATACTGGGCTCGTCCAGAATATACAAAACGCCCATAAGCGATGAACCGATTTGAGTAGCAAGTCTAATACGCTGACTTTCACCGCCCGAAAGCGTACCCGCCGCACGTGAAAGCGTAAGGTAATCGAGCCCGACGCTTACCAAGAACGAAAGTCTTGACTTGACTTCTTTTACAATAGGTGCAGCAATGCTTTGGTCACGTGTGTTAAGGGTTAAATTATCAAAGAATTTAAGACAGTCAACAATCTGTAAATCGCATAAATCTTTAATATTAAGACCGCCGACGGTTACACTCAAAATATCCTTTTTAAGCCTTGCGCCGTTACATTCCGGGCAGGGACATTCGGTCATAAGCGACTCAATTTCGGTACGCGAAAAGTCACTTGTGGTTTCTTTGAAACGACGCTCAAGGTTGTTTATAACACCCTCAAACGGAACGGTAAATTTGCCCGCACCCCAAATGTTGTTACGGGTAAACTCAATTTTTTGGTCGCCCGTGCCGTACAGTATAATATCTTTGACCTCGGGGGATAAATCGCGGTAGGGAGTATCCAAATTAAAACCGTAATGCTCTGCAAGACCTTTAAAGTACATTAAGGCAATTGTGCCTTCTTCTTTAGCACCCCAGCCGGTTGTACCCCAGCCCGAAGCCCTGATACAACCCTCAGCCAATGATTTTGATTCATCAGGAACGAGCAAAAGCGGATTTATTTTCATAAAAATACCGAGTCCCGTACAAGTAGGACAAGCACCGAACGGACTGTTAAACGAGAACATTCTCGGTGCTAATTCCGGCATACTAACATCGTGGTCGGGGCAGGCATAGTTTTCGGAAAATGTATATTCCTTGCCGTCTACTACTGAAATTGTAACAATTCCACCTGAAAGTTTCAATGCGGTTTCAACACTGTCGGTCAACCGCTTTTCAATACCTTCTTTTAAAACAAGGCGGTCAATTACGGTTTCAATAGTGTGTTTCTTTGTTTTTTCAAGTTTGATTTCTTCGGATAAATCGTAAATTTCACCGTCAACGCGAACACGAACGTATCCGTCTTTTTTGATTTTTTCGAGCAGTTTTTGATGCTCGCCTTTTTTGGCACGGATTATAGGTGACAAAATCAAAATGCGGTCGCCCTCGCCGTTTTCTAAGATGCGGTCAACAATTTGGTCAACTGTTTGTTTTACGATTTCGCGTCCGCAAATGGGACAGTGAGGGATACCCACGTGAGCGTACAATAAACGCAGGTAGTCATAAATCTCTGTAACTGTACCAACCGTTGAACGCGGGTTTTTAGAGGTTGTTTTTTGGTCGATTGAAATTGCAGGGGAGAGTCCGTCAATACTGTCAACATCCGGTTTTTCCATTTGACCTAAAAACTGTCGGGCGTAGCTTGACAGTGATTCGACATAACGACGCTGACCCTCGGCATAAAGCGTGTCGAAAGCCAAAGAGGATTTACCCGAGCCTGACAAACCGGTTAAAACAACCAATTTGTCACGCGGGATTTCTAAGTTTATATTTTTTAAGTTGTGTTCTTTAGCACCGCGAATGATTATTTTATCAATCATTTAACCTCTCCAAAAAAGCATATAATTAAAGTTATAATTCCCAATACACTATACTGTATTATTTTAACTCAATTTTTTTAAAAAGTAAACAGTCGAATGAACAAATATTCTTTATTTGTAATAAAATTTTTAAAAACCTATTGACAAGTTTGTATTAGTGTGGTAATATGTTAGCACGCTAAAGCGTTTTTACGCTGTTAATTTCACGAAAATTATATAAAAGAGGGTAATAATTATGAAAAAGGCAATTAAAATTATGAGCTTAATGCTCGCAGTACTTATGTGCTTGTTCGCATTCACTGCTTGTGGTGAAAAGAAGGAGGAACAGAAATCCATCGTTGTCGGTTATACCATTTATGCACCGATGAACTACCTTGATGAAAACAATAAGCTTATTGGTTTCGATACCGAGCTTGCAGAAAAAGTTTTCGGCAACTTAGGTTACAAGGTTATCTTCAAGGAAATCCAGTGGGATAACAAATATACCGACCTTAACGGTGGTACTATCGACTGTATTTGGAACGGTTTCACCTGCAATACCGCAGATAAAGACGGCATCTTGCGTTCCGAAAAGGTTGACTTCTCTTATAATTACATGGAAAACAGACAGGTCGTAGTTGTTAAAAATACTTCGGGCATTGCCGCAGCAGCCGACCTTAAGGGCAAAATCGGTACCGCTGAAAGCGGCTCAGCAGGTGAATCTTATGCTAAAGGTTTTGAAGGCATGGTATTCAAGGGCGTTCTCAAGCAGACAGATGCTTTGATGGAGGTTAACGCAGGTACTGCCGATTTTGCTGTTGTTGACGCACAGCTCGCAAAGAGTTATTGCGGTAAGGGTGACTATACTGCTCTTACTACTGTTGATGCTCTTGCAAGTGAAGTTGAGTTCTATGCTATCGGTTTCAAAAAGGGTAGTGCTTTAACCGAAAAGGTTAACGAGCAGCTCGACAAGCTCGGTAAGGACGGTACAATTAAGACTTTGGCAGAAAAATACGGTGTTGCTACTACCGCTATCACCGATTATTCTGACCAGAAGGTAACTGATGACGAGAAATAATATATTTTAGTCGGTTTATAGATTTCAAACTCCAAGCAGACGGGATTTTTATCCCGTCTGCATAAGTTATGTTTAGAGTATTTTTTTAGGAAGTATATAGTATGAGTTTTTGGGAAGTTGTTTCGTTTTTGTCCGACGGCTTTGTATTTTCACTGATAATCTTTGCTGTAACATTGATTTGCGGTATTCCGTTGGGTTTGCCGATTGCATTCTGTTCAATGAGCAAGTTTGCACCGGTGCGTGCGGTTGCTAAAACAGTGGTTTGGATTGTCCGTGGAATCCCCTTGATGTTGCAGATTTTCATTATTTATTATGTTCCGGGTCTTTTGTTCGGTACACCGCTTTTTAGTAATATTGACCGTTACATAATTAGTAATTACAATATTCCAACAGATGGTGTTTTACGTCTTTTGATGATAAATGCCGGTGGTTTGGTTGCTGTTTTGATTGCGTTTTCTTTGAATTACGCTTGCTATTTTTCGGAAATCTACCGCGGTGGTATAGAAAGCATACCAAAAGGTCAGTATGAGGCGGGATACGTTTTAGGCCTTTCAAAATCGCAAGTGTTTAAGAAAATTATCTTAAAGCAGGTTGTAAAGCGTATAGTACCGCCAATGTCTAACGAAATTATTACACTTATAAAAGACACTGCATTGGCTAACTGTATCATGATTCCCGAAATCATTAAACAGGCAAAAGAACTTGCCGCTACAAAGGCACTTATTTGGCCGTTGTTCTTTACCGGCGTGTTCTATTTGATTTTTGTTGGACTTCTTACAATTTTGCTTGGCAAAATCGAAAAGAAGTTAAGCTATTTTAAGGATTGAGGTGACCGAAGTGGCAGTTTTAGAGGTTTCAAACATTACCAAACGCTTCGGAAAAACCGAGGTTTTAAAAGGAATAGATTTTACCTTGGAAAAGGGTCAGGTTTTGTCTATTATAGGCTCTTCGGGCAGTGGCAAAACAACACTTTTGCGTTGCCTTAACTCGCTTGAATTTGCAGATACCGGTGTAATTTCAGTTAATGATGAAATCATTTTCGACGGTGCCGTTAAAACCGGACGTTCAGATGAGGAGCTGAGAAAGAAAAGACTTCATTTCGGTCTTGTTTTCCAATCTTTCAACCTTTTCCCGCAGTATACGGTGCTTGAAAACGTTATGTTAGCACCCAATTTGCTGAAAAAGGACACTCACGAAAATAACCGTCAAAAAGCACTTGAACTGATTGAAAAAGTCGGTCTTTTGGAAAAAGCGGACAATTATCCGTGTCAACTGTCAGGCGGTCAGCAACAGCGTGTGGCAATTGCACGTGCATTGGCACTTGACCCCGAAATCTTGTGTTTTGACGAGCCGACCTCTGCACTCGACCCCGAGCTTACGGGTGAGGTATTAAAGGTTATCAGGTCGCTTGCTGACGGGCATATGACCATGATTGTTGTCACCCACGAAATGAGCTTTGCGAAGGACGTTTCGGATACTGTTATTTTTATGGATGACGGTGTTATTGCCGAGCAGGGTAATCCCGAAGAGGTTTTTGGCAACCCGAAAACCGAGAGATTGAAATCTTTCTTGGCATCGTACAATAAATAAATGTCAAATGATTAAAAGGGTGGCAGTTTGCCACCCTTTCTTTAATGTGTTTTAATAAAAAATATAATGATTTTATTTTTTTGAAATTTTTTGAAATTTACTATTGATTTTTTAGAAGAACTGTGTTAATATACTATGGCAGTTCCGAAAAGGAACCTTTGTGCGTTGTTAGCTCAGCTGGATAGAGTGACTGGCTACGAACCAGTAGGTCGGGGGTTCGAGTCCCTCACAGCGCACCATTAAAACACCTACCGCATTTGCGGTGGGTGTTTTAATTTTGTATAGGGACTCGAACCCTGAGAGGGCAGACAACGTTAAGAAAAACAGTCCTGTGGACTATTTTTTAGTTGGCTGTCGTGCAGACGGGTACCACGAGCAATGCGGAGTGGTCGTCAAGCGGGAAAATTTGTGTAACAAATTTTGGTCCCTCTATCCTTGCACCACTGCATAAGATTAAAACCGAGCCTAACTTTTAGGCTCGGTCATTTGTTTATTTTTGAGTTATTTGTTCTATCAAGCAGATAATCTATACTAACATTATAATAATCCGACAATTTTATTAAAACTTCGGCGGTTAGGGAAATTATCCCTGTTTCATATTGTGAATATGTGTTTTGTGATACATTTAGAAATTTTGCAATATCCTTTTGCTTAATATCTCTATCTTCTCTTATGCCTCTTAAATTTTTGAATTGCATAATAATCACCTCATAATTATTATGCAATATCTGTAATAAAGATATTGACATTTATCTGTAATACAGATATAATTAAAAAGTCGAATATCGACGAATATTAAGGAGGATGGTCATAATGGCGATTAATGTAAAATGTCCCAATTGTGGAAGTAGCAAGGTTCAGTTATCAAATGAGGAAAAGAAACATGGTTGTTTTTGGTTTCTAATATTTGGTTGGTATTTCATTTTTTGGGTAATTTTCAAATACATAATAGGTTTAATGGTCCTTTTATGTTTTGATTGGTGGATGGCTATAATCAAAAAGTCATCTGGAAAAGGATATATATGGAAATCTAGGCGCTTCTTTGGTGGGCGTAGAAGAATATATTATTGTCATGACTGTGGCAAAAATTTTAGAGCATAGTTAATTGAAAAAAGCACTCCATACGGAGTGCTTTTTGTTTATATTATAAATTAATCACAGCTCATTCCAATATTTTCTATCAAGGCTTCGGAATTGTATTGCTTGGGCGATGTGGGTAGCGCCTATGGTCTCTTTGCCGTCAAGGTCGGCTACTGTTCGGGCGATTTTTAAAATTCGGTCATACGACCTTGCCGACATTCCTAAATTTTCAAAAGCGTTTTTGAGAATTTTATTTGCAGAGTCATCCAACTTACAGTATTTTTGCATTAGGTTTGAGGTCAATCTCGCATTGCAGGTGATGTCAGTGCCTTTGTAACGCTCGTTCTGAATGGCTCTTGCTTTTTCTACTCTCAGCTTTATTTCTCTAGATGTTTCGCCGTCACGTTTTCCCGTCAATTCTTCGTACTCAACCGCAGGGACTTCGACGTGTATATCAAGTCGGTCAAGCATAGGTCCTGAAATTTTAGCCAAATACCGTTTTACAGTCTGTTGTGAGCATATACAAGCCTTTTTATTGTGACCGAAATATCCGCAAGGGCAGGGGTTCATCGCAGCAACAAGTGAAAATTCGCAAGGGTATGTAAGCCTTCCGTTAGCACGTGAGATGGTCACCTGACCGTCCTCAATCGGAGCTCGTAAAACCTCCATTGCCTGACGTGAAAATTCAGGGAATTCATCTAAAAACAGTACGCCGTTATGTGCCATTGAGACCTCGCCAGGACGGGGTACGATACCGCCTCCGGAAAGACCTGCCGCAGAAACGGTGTGATGCGGTGCTCTGAACGGGCGGTTAATTATCAGAGGAATATCTTTCGGCAATGCACCGGCAACGGAATGAATTTTAGTTGTTTCTATTGATTCTTCAAAGGTCATTGAGGGCAAAATCGAGGGCAAACGTTTTGCCAACATACTTTTACCTGAACCCGGAGGGCCGATAAGCAAAACGTTATGACCGCCCGCGGCGGCAATTTCCAACGCTCTTTTTGCGGCGGCTTGTCCTTTGACGTCGGCAAAATCAAGTGTAGTTTTGTTTATAGCCGTCAAATCGGGTGCTGTGGTAGGTTTTATAAGTTCTTCATTTCTTAAATGTGCTACCAACTGTTTTACGTTTTCAACGGGGTAGATTTCAATTCCCTCTACTACTGAAGCCTCATAAGCGTCGGCTTTCGGCACGAAAAACTTTTTAATTCCGTTGCGTTGTGCTTCAATGGCCATTGAGAGCATACCGTTTATGTGACGCAGTTCGCCGTCTAATGACAGCTCACCGATAAATGCACATTCAGACAAATCACATTTAGCCATAAGTTGATTTGATGCATTTAGAATTGATAACAACGATGGCAAGTCATACATTGAGCCTGCTTTTTTAATGTCGGCAGGAGCCAAATTTACGGTAATTTTGGTGGTTGGAAATTTAAAACCGCTGTTTTTCAAAGCTGAACGAACGCGGTCACGTGACTCTTTGACAGCAGTATCAGGAAGTCCCACCACATCAAAAGCAGGGAAACTGTTGGAAATGTCGGCTTCCACCTCAACCATATATGCATCAATGCCGAAAATTCCGGTGCTATGTAATCTCGTAAACATAAAATACCCTCTAACCCATATAATTTAAGAATCCGGTGCCCAAAAATCTCTCAAGGCACCGGATTTTAGTTCATTTACTTATATTGCATATCAACCGTAGCTGTTGTTTGAGCCGATTGTTACGGTCGTCGTTTCGTAACGGTGCTCCTTATACATTCGAACGGTTACCTTATCACCCGGCTTGCATTTTTCCAAAGCCTCAATAAAGTCGGTGTATTCTTTGATTTCAACGCCGTTAAACTGTGTAATAATGTGTCCGTTTTCAATACCTGCTTTATCTGCCGGAGCGTTAGGTACAACGTTTTTAACCGCAGCACCTGCCGGTAAGTTGTATTTCTTTAAATATTCACTGGTAAATTTATAAATTTCAATACCTATATAAGGAGAGGGGTTTTTGTTTTCAATGATTTCGTCAACAACTTTTTTAACGTTGTTTGTCGGAATTGCAAAGCCCATACCCTCAAAGCTTTCGTCAACCAACTTTGACGAGTTGATACCGATAAGCTGGCCTTTGGAGTTAAGCAAAGCACCGCCCGAATTCCCAGGATTAATAGCGGCATCGGTTTGGATAAGGTCCATTTCACCGATAGTATCAATTGTAATGGTGCGGTTAAGGCCGCTGATAGTTCCGTATGAAACCGAGTTTAAAAATTCAATTCCGCCCGGGCAACCGATGGCAACAGCATACTGTCCTACCTTAATGGTGCTTGAATCGGCAAGTTCAATGGCAGGCAGTTTGGTTTTTTCAATTTTAACAACCGCCAAGTCTGCCGAAATGTTATAACCTACAATTTTTGCTTCAACCGGATTTTGAGGGTCGGACATCAAGAAAACTTCAACCGATGAGTTTTCGGAATAATCGTTGACAACATCAGCAATAACGTGGTAGTTTGTAATAATATATCCGTTAGATTTATAAATGACGCCGGAACCTTCACCTGCGGTTTTTTGTGAACTGCCGAATATATTTTGAACCCAAACTTTTGTACGGATACCGACACAAGAATTTGCGCTCTTTTCGTAAACCGCCTCAACAATAGACTCGATGTTTCCTGAAATAGTGATGTTTGAAGCGCTACTGTTTGAGGTGCTCTCAATGTTCGATGAACTGTCAGGAGTCGATACTGTATCGGATGGTGTGTTGTCAGCGTCCCTTTTGTCAGTACCCAATGCCAATACGGCAGAGCCTGCACCAACGGCAGCTGAAAGGATAATGCAAAGTATAATAGTTCCTAAACCGAAACCTTTTTTGTTCGGTACGGGGGTTTTAGGTTCTTCGGGTTCAAACTGGTTGTTCGGAGTATACCCATAATTTTGATTTGGGGTATAACTGTAAGACTCTTTTTCGGAATCTAACCCTTCAGAAGAACTAAAAACATTTTTGTTTTCATCCATATTTATATCTCCTTTTAAAAAGGCGTTTGAATTTTGTGGTCGATTTATACTTATATTATAGTCAAAAAATGTTACAAAGCAAGTACGAAAATGTAAACAAACAATAAATAAAGCATTTTTCAATTACATAAACGGTGCAAAAACATTAAGTAAAGCCTGGATAAAACGTTTCCTTAAAGGACGTTTTGACCATTTTGACAATATAATTTCTTCCGAAACCTCCTGCAATTTTAAAAAGTGTTCTTTTATATCCTCAACTGCTTTTGTTTTACACATCCAAACACCGCATTCAAAATGGAAATAAAAACTGCGGTAGTCCATATTAATTGTTCCGCATGTTGCAACCGCGTCATCCGAAACAAAAAGTTTAGAATGAACAAACCCCGGTGTAAATTCAAAAATTCTGACGCCGGCTTCCAGCAGCTCTTGATAATTAAACTGTGTTACGGGATGAACGTACCACTTATCACGAATTTTAGGGGTCAAAATTCTGACATCTATTCCTGCTTTTGCGGCAGAGGTCAAAGCCGTAGTCATAGTATTATCAAGTATTAAATATGGGGATACGATATAAACGTAATCTTTGGCAGTTCCTAAAATCTGACGGTATATGCCTTCACCCGGAAAATGCTTGGTGTCAAGTGGGTTTTCTACATACGGTTGAACATAGCCGGATGCTTTTGGGAAGGTATTAACAATGTAATTCTTAGGGTCAAGCCGTTCGCGTGACATACTGCTCCACATTTCACAAAAAGCCACTGCAAAGCTGGTTGCGGCAGGGCCTTTCATAATAAGTGCACAGTCCATCCAATATCCGTGAGGCGATGTTTCGTTGATATATTCATCGGCAATGTTAAGTCCGCCGGTCATTGAAATATATCCGTCAATAACACAGATTTTACGGTGGTCGCGGTTATTCAAAAATAGGTCAACCGATGCTCTGACGCGGTTAAACGCCATTACACGTATACCTTCTTTACGTAAGTTTTTAACGAAATTGCGGTTTTGACGCGAAATTGAGCCGAAATCGTCAAAGATAATTCGCACTTCAATTCCTTCTTGGGCTTTTCTGCGAAGCACGTCGTGTATAGCGTTCCACATTTTACCGCGAGCCAAGATAAAATACTCTAAAAAGATATATTTTTCGGCGGTTTCAAGTTCTTCCAACATTCTCGGCAAAAACTGTTCGCCGGGGGAAAGATATTCTACCGTTGTGTCAGTGTATACAGGATATCCCGACTCGTGAAATAAAAACTGTGACTGACGTGCGTGGTCAACATCTTCAAAATGCAGGTCGGTCACAACTTGTGGGTCTTGCCAAAGGTAAGTCTTGTTTAATTTTTTTTGTTGTGACATTCTTTTCTTGAGCAAAGGTTTAACTTTGCCGTTTCCCCATAAAAAGAACAAAACGCCGCCCACCAAAGGTGTAGCTAAAATGAAGATAATCCACATCATTTTATAGCTTGGGTTATCACGCTTGTTCAAAATTGCAAAAACAATTACCAATGAGGCAAGCTGAATCAAAAGATATATAACTCTTGAAATATTGGACATATAAAGTTCAATAACCATCCAAACGGCAATTTGGAAAAGGATTAACAGTCCTGCTGTTATAATACGTCCGGGCAAGGCAATACCGCGTTTATGTTCCTTTTTAAGTTTCTTAGAGTTTTTTGACACAGTATAACCTCCCAACATTTCAACATTATAACCGTTATAATTAAAAACAGCCGCACCCCGAATAATTTTCCGTAAGGTCGGCTGTGGTAGTATTATTATATACTAAAATTTTACAATTTGCAAGTTTAATAAGGCTTCGGGTGTTTTCCAATCAAAGAAGTGTGCAATCTAAAAGATTGAAACCGTACTCTGAATCAGTGCTTTTTGCAAAGTGAGAAACGGCAGTGTAGGTTTCGGCATCGTATCCACCATAAATAAAGGTTACTGAAGATACAACCTCAAACTGACCGTTTGCAGTTTCGGTTACAGAAATAATGCTGTGATTTTGTGTGCCTACTTCGTAGCAAGGCAGAGCAATAAAGCCTTCGGGTGAAAATTCGGTTTCAACAGCGGTCAAGTCAACGTCTTCTCCGTAAAAGCTTTTGATGAAGCCTTCCACTAAAATCTTGCTTACATTAATTCCGTAGCCAGGAATATCAACTGCATAATCGCAAAGCGAAATAGCAGAACTTATAGCGATGCGGTCGGTTGATTTAAAAGCATCACCATAACAAAAATTGAGGTTGAGCATATTTAAAAAATGCTCTTCGGGTGAAATTTCATCGGTTGTTCCGTTTTCATCGTTCTTGGGCAAATTAATATTGGTATATTCTGTATCATTTTCAACCGTGTGAACTTGACCTTCCGTAGCCTGTGTAGCATAAGGAATTTGAACGGTAAACACATCGGCATCGTGCTTTTCGGTGTCAGGATTCAAAAGTAAAGCGAAACTGCAAACAGAAACCGAAATCACAACTGCAACAGCTATCATAACAGCACATATTTTTTTTGCTTGCATACGCTTCACCTCCACAACATCTATTAGTTTACATTAATATTATATACACTATGTTGCATAAAAGCGTATCAATCCAATTACAGTTTGATTAAATTTAGGTTACAATTATTACAAATATGTTACATTTAACACGCAAACTTGGTCGAAGAAGGAAAAATAAAAAGATATTGACTAAAAATACAAGGCATGATAATATAATTCAGCGATAAATCGTTGATAATTGTGAGGTGGGAAGTGTGCAAAACAAACCGACGGAATTTTTACGCTTGTTAGTCGATTTTGCTGAGGAAATTTTAAACAGCGGTGCTGAAATTAACCGCGTTGAGGATACTGTCTGTCGAATGGGCATAGCGTACGGTGCAAAACGGGTCAACGTTTTTGTTATTACATCTGTTGTTGTTATAACCCTTGATATGCCTGACGGTGAAACATTTACCGAGACGAGAAGAATTGTGTCTAATGGCACAGTTAATTTTTCTCGTCTTGAAGAATTAAACAAATTAAGCCGTCAATACTGTGCTGAAAAGTTTCCGGTTGAAGAATTAAGACGTAGATTTAACACTTGCTTGGTTCCTTTTAAAAAGGTGGTTTATTATATTGGTAGCGTTATTGCTGCACTTAGTTTTGCAATATTCTTTGGCGGAACGTTATTTGACGGCTTGGTTTCAGGGATTTTTGCGTTGTTTATATGCTTGTTTTCTTTAAATTCTTATAAATTTTGTCCAACATCAGCGGCGGCAAAATTTTTGTGCTCTCTTATAACCGGTGTGTTTATATGTGCAGTTTGCCGTTTTGTACCGCTGCTTCATGTCGATAAAATTATTATTGGTGATATTATGCTACTCATCCCCGGTATTGCCTTAATTAATTCAATGAGTAATATAATTGTTGGTGATACTGTATCGGGCTTGACTCGATTTACTGAAAGCATGGTTCAAGCTGCCGCTTTGGCAGGTGGATTTATGTTGGCTATTTTTATAGTGGGGTGAAAATATGGAACAATATATAATTCAGGTAATAGTTGCTTTGACAGGCTCGTTGGGATTTGCCTTGCTTTTTCAATTGAGGTTGAGATTGTTGCCGTGGGCGTCTTTGGGCGGATTATTTAATTGGATTGCATATCTTTTGTTGTTTCACTTTACTGACAATATGTTTTTGTCGTGCTTTTTTGCGTCGGCAGTAGCAGTGTTATATTCTGAAATCACAGCAAGGATTTTAAAAGCACCTGTAACTTTGTTTTTAATTCCTGCAATCGTCCCGTCAGTACCGGGAAGTTCGTTGTTTTACACTATGAGTTGCATAGCAACAAGCGATTGGGCTGGTGTTAGAAGTTACGGAGTTTCAACGGTTAAATTTACATTAGGTCTTGCTGCCGGTATTTGTCTTTCTACTGTAATTTTCGCAATTGTAAATAAGTTGATAAATAAGTATTCAAAGCATATTTCAGCATAAAAAAAGCCACGCGTTAAGCGTGGCTTTTTGTTTAGTACAAATCAATTCCCAATTGGTTTAATAATAATTGAACTGCTTCGGGGCTTTTTGCAAATTGGGAAACGGGAACACCCAAATTCATAAGCTTTTCGGCATCTCCACGGTTGAAAAATGAGCCGTCGGTTTCATTTTCGCCGATTGGAAATTCCCAGTTCACTTGAGCTATGTTATCAATAAGTCCCATTATTGCGGTTGAATATTTTATAACCTCGGTTTCCCATTTGTTTCCGTCTTCTTGTTCAGTCGTATCGTGAGTAGAGTTAAACTTTAACGTTACGGTATAGGGTTTTTCTGTGGACTCAACCAAAACGGTATATTGTCCCAGTTCTTCTTGGAGGTTGAGTTTGTCAATCAAGGCGGTTACCGCAGTTACGTCTTTTAAATCAGGATTTTTCATATTATAAAGTTCGGTTGAGTGTTCGGTAGCATCAGTTAATTCCAAGAGCGTTTCGAAGGAATGTTTTGCTTCTCCGGGGTTTACATAATTGTCTTTTGGGTTTTTAATGATATTTACAATCAACCATGGCACAGCCACCAAAAGTATAGTAATAATCAAAAAGACTGTAACAATTTTTTTATGTTTCTTTTGCTTTTTAAGTTTTATTTCTTCCGCAGAAAGATTTTCATCACGGTCTGCTTTTTTAAATACCGTTGAATTTTCAAAATCAATCCCCTGAGGGTCAACTTTACGTTTTTTGCTCATAAAAACTTCCTTTTCATTCTTTGTGTTGTACCTATATTATCATATAAATTAAAAACTTGCAATACTGTGATTAGTGTAAAAAAATGAAATAATATGTGTTTACTTTGTAAGCAAACTGTGGTATTATATATCAAAATATCTAAAAATTTAAGGAAGTGTTGGTAATGAAGGCAGTTTTAACCGTAGTAGGTAAGGATGCAGTGGGAATTTTATCAAAGGTTTCGACAAAATGTGCAGAGTATAATGTTAATATTCTTGATGTTTCGCAGTCCATTTTGCAGGATATGTTCTGTATGATAATGGTTGTTGACGTTGATAAAATTAACGTACCGTTTGGTGAGTTTAGCGATATTATGGCTAAAATGGGTGACGAGATACATATGTCTATCCATGTTATGCATGAAGATTTGTTCAACTCAATGCATAGAATTTAATTTCGAGGTATAAACATGTTAGAAACAAGAGATATATTAGAAACGATACAGATGATTCAGGATGAAAATCTTGATATCCGTACCGTTACAATGGGTATTTCATTGCTTGACTGTATTGACAGTGATATTGATAAAGCTTGCGAGCGTATTTATGAAAAAATCACCCGCAAAGCCGAAAGATTGGTCCCTGTTTGTCAGGAAATCGAAAAGGAATTGGGAATTCCGATTATCAACAAGCGTATTTCGGTAACTCCGATTGCAATTATTGCAGCCGCCTGCCGTTCCAAAGACGTTGTGAAATTTGCCGTTACTTTGGAAAAGGCAGCAAGAACAGTTGGGGTTAACTTTATCGGCGGATATTCGGCGTTAGTTCAAAAAGGTTTTGCCGCAGGCGACCGCGAATTAATCGAAAGTATTCCCGAAGCATTAAGTGTCACCGACCACATTTGCTCATCGGTAAATATCGGTTCAACCAAAACCGGTATCAATATGGATGCGGTTGCTTTAATGGGCAAGGTTGTTCGTCAGACGGCAGAACTTACCGCCGACCGTGAGTGTATCGGTGCCGCAAAGTTGGTTGTTTTCTGTAACGCTCCCGAGGATAATCCGTTTATGGCAGGTGCTTTCCACGGCCCCGGTGAGCCGGATTGTGTTATCAATGTCGGCGTTTCAGGTCCCGGTGTTGTACGTGCCGCTTTAGCACGCGAAGAGGCACAAGGCTTAGACCTTTCAGGTGTTGCCGATTTAATTAAACGTACTGCTTTCAAAATCACACGTATGGGTCAGTTGGTTGCTCAAAGAGCAAGTCAGCGTTTGGGTGTTCAGTTCGGTATTGTTGACTTATCATTAGCACCGACACCTGCAGTAGGCGACTCGGTTGCTCACATTTTGGAAGAGATTGGTTTGGAATCGGTTGGTGCTTGCGGTACAACCGCTTGTCTTGCAATGCTTAATGATGCCGTTAAAAAGGGTGGCGTTATGGCTTCAAGTCATGTTGGCGGACTTTCGGGTGCATTTATTCCTGTTACCGAAGATGCCGGTATGATTGATGCTGCACGCTCGGGTGCGTTGACAATTGAAAAGTTAGAGGCCATGACGGCAGTTTGCTCGGTAGGTCTTGATATGATTAACATACCGGGAGATACACCGGCTGAGGTCATTTCGGCAATTATTGCCGATGAAGCCGCCATCGGTATGGTAAACTCCAAAACCACCGCAGTTCGTGTTATTCCCGCTATCGGTAAAAAAGAAGGCGAGGAGCTCAGCTTCGGCGGATTGCTCGGCTCAGGTCCTGTAATGCCGGTTAACCGTTATTCTCCGCTTAAGTTCATCAATCGTGGTGGCAGAATCCCTGCTCCGTTGCAGAGTTTGAAGAACTAAATGACAAAAACCACTTTAAACCGACCGTTTTCTTTAGTTTTTAAGGCGGTCGGTTTATTTTATTAACGAAAACAGTAATAAAACAAGCATTTAGGTTAATAAAATTAAGTTTTGATACTTTTTGCTTGACTAAATTTAACATTTTTAGTAAAATATTGCTCAATTATTAAAAATGTTAAGAAAAACCGCAGGGAAGCGGCAAGAAGAAAGAGGATATTATGACTGAAAACAGGTTTAATGTTCCCGAAGGCTTTTTTGAGTCTTTGAGTGCAGAATACAGAAAGCATAATTATATTCCTAAATCGGATTATGAGAAATACAATGTCAAAAAGGGCTTGAGAAATTCTGACGGCACCGGTGTTTTGGCAGGTATGACCAAAATATGTAACGTACACGGTTACCTTTTAAATGAAGGTGAACGTATGCCGATTGACGGTGAGCTTACATACCGGGGATATAATATTGCCGATTTGGTTGATAACTGCATTAAAGAAAACCGCTTCGGTTTTGAAGAGGTTGCTTATTTGCTTATGATTGGCAAACTTCCTTCTAAAGAGGAGTTGGCAGAGTTTAATAGTGTTGTTGGTTCAATGCGTCAGTTGCCTGATTATTTTGCCGAGGATATGATTTTGCGTTTGCCCAGCCGTAATATTATGAGCAATCTTTCCCGTGCTGTTTTGGCATTGTCGCCGTTTGATGAAAAGGCTGACGATAACTCTATGGAAAATAACCTCCGTCAGAGTTTAGAGTTGTTTGCCCGTTTCCCGATAATCGTGGCTTACGCTTATCAGGCTAAAAAGCATTTTTACGATAAAGAAAGTCTTTATATGCATTTCCCGAAGCCTGAATTATCGACCGCTGAAAACATTTTGCACATTATCCGTCCCGACAGTAACTACACCGAGGAAGAAGTGCATTTGCTTGATTTGGCATTGATGCTTCATGCTGAGCACGGTGGCGGTAACAACTCAACCTTTACAACAAGAGTTTTGACCTCGTCAGGTACCGATATTTATTCGGCTATTGCAGGTTCGGTAAGTTCGCTTAAAGGTCCTAAACACGGCGGTGCTAATATTAAAGTAGTCGAAATGATGAATGATATTAAGGCAAACGTCAAAAATTGGGAAGATGAAAACGAGATTGCCGAGTATTTGCGTAAAATTCTTCGCAAAGAGGCGTTTGACAAAACCGGTCTTATTTACGGTATGGGTCACGCAATTTATACCTTGTCCGACCCGAGAGCTGTACTTTTGCGTCGCAGTGCTGAAAGTCTGGCTATTGAAAAGGGCAAAATGGATGAGCTTCGACTTATGGATAAAATTGCCGAGCTTTCACCGAAGCTTTTTGATGAGGTTAAAGGTAGCGGTAAGGTTATATGTCCTAACGTTGACTACTATTCGGGCTTCGTATATTCGATGCTCGGTCTTCCGGTTGAAATGTATACCGCTTTGTTTGCTATTTCGCGTGTTGCAGGCTGGTGTGCACACCGTGCCGAAGAGCTTTCAAATGGCGGAAGAATCATTCGTCCGGCTTATAAGAGTGCCGTTCGCAACAAGGATTATGTACCTATGGTTGAACGCGAATCTTCGACGTTGACTGATGATATGCTGTCACAAATTAAGCATTTGTTTTAGAAATCAAATAATTCTTGACAAAGTAGACATAATGTGTTATAGTAATTAAAACCAATTTTGAACGAAAAGGAGAGTGGGGCGACCCGCTCTTCACTTTTTGTACGGGCAAGTTCAGTTTTACATTATAGGAGGTATGGCTTTGGCTAAAAACCCTACTGCCGTCAAAGTGACGGGATTGATTAAAGAAGCAATCGAAAGTTTAGGATTGATGCTTTGGGACGTAAAGTTCGTAAAAGAGGGAACTTCGTGGTATTTAAGGGTGTTTATTGATAAGGACGGCGGCGTTGATATCAACGACTGTACCGATGTATCGAGACTTATCGACCCTATTATTGACGAGGCTGACCCCATTAATGTTTCCTATTATTTAGAGGTGTGTTCACCGGGACTTGAGCGAGAGTTGACTGAGGACTGGCACTTCGAAAAATATAAAGGCGAAAAGGTTTTGATAAAGCTCATTCGCCCGAGGGATAACAAAAGAGAGTTTAAGGGTGTTTTAGTGTCGCATGGTGACGGTGTTACCGCTCAGTGTGACGGTGAGGAAATCACCTTTGACTCAAAAGATTTGGTATACGTCAAGCTTGACGATGCCGATTTTAATTAGTTTAATTTTGAATTTATATAACGGAGGTATAATGGAAAATGGCAAGGGCAAAGAAGACAGAATCACAGGTGGATATGACCGCTGAAATTTTTGAGGCTTTAAAATTGATGGCTGAAGAAAGCGGCATTCCGGAAAGTTATTTGGCAGAAAAAATCAGAAGTGCAATTATCGTAGCCGCTAAAAAGGATTATGGCTCAAGGGATGTTGTATTTTGCGAAATGGACATTGAGCAAAAGATTTTCAAGGTATACGTTCGCAAGACTGTTGTAAACGAAATTGAAGACGAATATACTCAGATTTTATTGGACGATGCTTTAAAGGTAGATAAGAATGCTACTTTGGGCGAGTTTGTTGATATTCCGCTTGAAACCAAAAAGTTTGGCAGAATTGTTGCTCAAAACGCAAAGCACGTTATCCGTCAGGGTGTAAAGGAAGCCGAAAGAGGTCAAACCTTTGAGGAATTCCAGAGCCGTAATAAAGAGCTTGTTACTGCTGTTGTTCAGCGTATTGACCCCAAAACCGGTAACGCTTCCATTACTATCGGTCGTGGTGAGGCTACCTTACCTAAAGCAGAGCAGGTTCCTGATGAAGTTCTTCATGAAGGTGACCACATTAAAGTTTACATCGTTGATGTGCGTAACGAGGAAAAAGGTCCCCGTGCTAAAATTTCAAGAACCCACCCCGGTCTTGTAAAGCGTTTGTTTGAAACTGAGGTTCCCGAAATTTATGACGGAACTATTGAGATTAAGGCAGTTTCCCGTCAGGCAGGCTCCAGAACCAAGATGGCTGTTTGGTCGTCTAATGAGGATATTGACGCTGTCGGTGCATGTATCGGTCAGCGTGGAGCCAGAGTTAACGCTATCGTTGAGGAACTCGGTGGAGAAAAGATTGATATTGTAAAGTATTCTGATGACCCCGTTGTCTTTATTACCGAGGCTTTGTCGCCCGCTAAGGTTTTGTCGGTCACAGTAGAGAGTGAAGACCCCAAGGTTTGCCGTGTAACCGTGCCTGACAGTCAGTTGAGCTTGGCTATCGGTAACAAAGGTCAGAACGTTCGCCTTGCCGCACGTTTGACAGGTTGGAAGATTGATATCCATCCTGAAAGCGGTTTCTATGGCGAGGGTGACGACAGTATTCAGTAAAATTTATTGAAACGAAAAGGATTTATTGCTATGACTTCTAAAAAACAACCCTTAAGACAGTGCACAGGCTGCGGTGAAATGAAGTTAAAACGCGACCTTGTGCGTATTGTTAAAACTCCTGAAGGAAAAATTATGCTTGACCGTTCGGGCAAACTCAACGGACGCGGTGCATATATTTGTCACAGTGCAGAATGCTATAAAAAGGCTGTAAAAGCAAAACGTTTAGAGCGTTCATTTTCTGTGGCAATTCCTGAAAGTGTCACCGAGCAAATTTTAAAGGAGCTTGAAAGTGCAGAATAATAAGATTTTATCTTATTTAGGTCTTTCACGAAAAGCGGGGAAATTGGCGGTTGGGTTTGCCGCATCAAAAGAAGCATGTCAAAAGGGTACTGCAAAGTTTATTGCGGTAGCAAGCGATATATCCGAAAAATCACTGAAAGAGATAAAGTACTTTAGCGGCGGAAAAGCAACGGTTCAAAAAATACCGTTTACGATTTTAGAAGTTTCCGCGGCGATTGGTATAAAGGCCGGCATTGTGGCCGTATGTGACGAGGGTTTTGCCAATGCGTTGACAAAACTTTTCGAGAGTAACAAGGAGGAATTCACGAATGCTGATTAAGTATAAGATACATGAATTGTCCAAGGATTTTAACATCTCCAGTAAGGACATCATTGCACTTTTAAAGGAAAAGTTAGGTGTTGATAAAAAGAGTCAAACCTCTTTGGAAGATACCGAACTTGACTTAATTTTTGATTATATCACCAAGCAACATGAGGTTAAGAATTTCGACGAATATTTTGCTTCAGGTGAAAACGCACGTGAGCAAAGAGCTAAAGAGCGTCAGGCTGAGAAGGACAGAAAATTAGCCGAGCAGATGGCTGTTTTAGAACAGCTCAAAGCCGCTCAAGCCGCACAAAAGGCAGCCGAAGAGAAGGCAAAAGCACCTAAAGAGGAAGTTAAGAAAGCTCCTGCAACCAAGGTGAAAGAGGAAAAACCTGCCGAGAAAAAGGCTGAACCGAAAAAGGAAACCAAGCCGGAAGCAAAAGCAGAGCCGAAACAGGAGAAAAAACCTGAAGTAAAGGCAGGGCCGAGCAAGGAAAAGAAGCCGTCAGAGCCGATTAATATTCCGCCCAGACCTAAAAAGGAAAAGAAGGGCGAAGCACCTAATCGCGGACCGGTTGAAATCCGTAAGGTTGATACACGTGCTTCCAATATCAATATTGATAAATACAACGAGCGTTATGAGAACATTGCACCTGCAAATGCAATGCGTAACGATAACGACCAACGTAAACAAAAAATCAAACAGAAGTCGCAGGATTATCGCCGTCCGCAGAGTGCAAAGCGTGAGACCGAGGCAGATAAACTTCGCAGACTTCAGCTTGAAAAGATTAAAAAGACTCCCATTACCGTTACTATCGGTGAGGAAATTACAGTTGGTGAACTTGCCGCCGCTATGAAGAAAACCGCTGCCGAGGTTATCAAGCAATTGATGAAACTCGGTATGATGGCTGCAGTTAACCAGACTATTGACTACGATACTGCCGAAATCGTTGCAACCGAAATGGGGTGCAAGGTTGAAAAGGCTGTAGTTGTCACAATTGAAGAAAGAATTATGGATATTTCGGAGGACACCGAGGAGTCCTTGAAGCCACGTAGCCCGATTGTTGTTGTTATGGGTCACGTTGACCACGGTAAAACCTCATTGCTCGACGCTATTCGTAATGCAAAAATTGCTCAAGGTGAGGCAGGCGGTATCACACAGCATATCGGTGCTTACCGCGTAAATCACGAGGGCAATGAGATTACCTTCCTTGATACTCCGGGACACGCCGCATTTACTTCTATGCGTCAGCGTGGTGCTATGGCTACCGATATAGCTATTTTGGTTGTTGCCGCAGACGATGGTATTATGCCGCAGACAGTTGAGGCTATTAACCACGCCAAAGTTGCTGAAGTTCAGGTTATTGTTGCAATTAATAAAATGGATAAACCTGAAGCCAACCCTGACCGCATTAAGCAACAGTTAACCGAGCACGGTCTTGTTCCTGAAGAATGGGGCGGTGACGTTATTTGTGTACCGGTTTCGGCTAAAACACATCAAGGTATTGATGAGTTGTTGGCTAACGTTTTGTTGGTTGCCGAAATGCAGGAATTAAAGGCTAACCCCGACCGTAAGGGTAAGGGTGTTGTTATTGAGGCACGTCTTGATAAAGGCCGCGGTCCGGTTGCAACCCTTTTGGTACAAAACGGTACACTTCGTTCGGGCGATATTATCGTTGCCGGTACTTCGGTTGGCCGTGTCAGAGTTATGCTTGACGAAAACGGCAAAACTGTTAAAGAAGCAGGCCCGTCTGTTCCGGTTGAGATTACCGGTCTTGACGAAGTGCCTTCAGCAGGTGACGGATTTGACGCCGTTTCTGATGAGCGTTTGGCACGTCAGTTGGTTGAACAACGTAAGCAAAAGGCTAAAGATGAAATCTTTAAGGCAACCCAGAAGGTTACCTTGGATAATCTCTTCAGTCAGTTGGAGCAGGGTGAACTAAAAGACCTTAACGTTATTGTTAAGGCTGACGTTCAGGGCTCGGTTGAGGCTGTTCGTGAGAGTTTGGTTAAGCTTTCTAATGACGAAGTCCGCGTTAACGTTATTCACGGTGGCGTCGGTGCTATTAATGAGTCTGATGAAATGCTTGCCGCAACTTCGGGTGCTATTATTGTCGGATTTAACGTACGTCCCGACCCTGTGGCTAAAGAGGCTGCCGAGCGTGACGGCGTCGAAATGCGACTTTACAGAGTTATTTATGATTGTATTGA
>JAZOQN010000058.1:0-2339 GCA_045656125.1 Acutalibacteraceae bacterium | reverse complement strand
GTAATATTCTTATCGGTATTATTGCACTTGTAATCTCCGTTTCTGCTTGCATCGGCTTATCTATTCGGCAAGCCGCAGAAAGTGCTAAAAAAAGCACATTGGAGGAACTGAACATCACCGCTACCATATCGTATGACAGAAGTTCTATGATGAACAATATGATGGGCGGTGAAAAAGGTCAGGGTGGTGGCGGCTTTGACCGTGACCAATTTAAAGATATGATGGGAAACGCCTCTACCCTTACATTAGAAGAATATCAAAAATACGCCTCTGCCGAATCCGTTCAGGATTTTTATTATACACTCACCGCCGCTTTTAACGGTAACGACGATTTATTACCCGTAACAGATGAAACTGAAGACGAAGATGATGATACAAGTTCCGGTCAAGGCGGTTTCGGCGGTGGAATGGGCTTCCCGGGTGGAAACCTCGGCGGTGGCAAAGGCGGTTTTACCTCATCTGACTTTTCTGTTATCGGTTACAGCAGTGACAGTTCAATGACCGCTTTTATTGACGGAACCGCTTCCATTTTAGAAGGCGGTACTGTGTTCACCGAAGGCACAACCGAAAAAAAATGTGTGATTTCCGAAGAACTTGCACTTTATAATAATTTATCCGTAGGTGATACAATTATCCTCACAAATCCCTATTTAGAAACCGAAACATATGAGTTGAAAGTTGTAGGATTCTATACAAGCTCTGCAAACAACGATTTTTCTATGTCGATATTTGGCAAGAGTCAAGACCCTGCAAATCAGATTTATATGAGTGCCGCAGCACTTGAAACAATTATCACTGCATCGGATGAAGCATCGACTACAATTACCGATGAAAACACAGGCAGAGAAAGTGACAGTGCCATCACCGGTTCTATCTCGGCAACCTATGTCTTTGCCAATACCGAAGAATATTATGCATTTGAAAGCCAAGCCCGTACTCTCGGACTTGATGATTCGTATACTATATCCTCACCTGACCTTACCGCATTCGAGAATAGTTTAACTCCGTTGAATACACTCAGCACTATGGCAGGCTGGTTCCTCGTTGTTATTCTTATCATCGGTGCAGTTATTCTTGTTGTTCTCAACATCTTTAATGTACGCGAACGCAAATATGAAGTTGGCGTACTAACTGCAATGGGTATGAAAAAATGGAAGGTTGCCGCACAGTTTATATGTGAAATTCTTATTGTTACAATGATTGCCGTAATTATCGGTGCAGGTGTCGGTGCGGTAAGTTCTGTTCCTGTTACAAACGCTCTTTTAGCAGGTCAGGTTGAAAGCCAAAGCAATCAGCAAACACAAATGGAAGAAAACTTCGGCCGTCCCGGTGACTTTGGCGGTGGTTTCCCCGGCGGTAACATTAGCGGTATGCCCGGCGGAAGCCTTTCGGATATACCCGATGATGTCGGTGGCAGAAATAATCCGTTTGAAAATATGGTTAACAGTGCGGGAAATTATATTACCGAAGTAAATTCTGCAATGAATTTAACCGTTGTGTTTCAAATGCTTGGCGTTGGATTGCTTTTAACACTTGTTGCAAGTCTTGCTTCTGTACTGTTTATAATGCGATATGACCCGTTAAAAATTCTTGCAAACAGAGATTAAGGAAGGAGCGTTAAATAATATGTCTATTTTATCACTTAAAAACATTTGCTTTTCGTATGACAAAACACCTGTACTTCAGAATATTTCATACGAATTTGAAAAAGGCAAAATATACTGTATTATAGGCAAGTCCGGTGCCGGCAAAACAACACTTTTATCGCTACTTTCCGGTCTTGCAAAACCCACAGACGGTGAAATTATTTACGATGATAAAAACGTTGCTAAAATCGATAAATACACCTTCCGTTCAAAGTACATTGGTGTGGTATTCCAAAGCTTTAATCTAATCACCAAATATACTGCCCTTGAAAACGTTGTTTTATCAATGGATGTAGCGGGATACAAAACCAAAGACAAGAAACAACGGGCAATCGAACTCCTTCAAAGTGTCGGTCTTGACGATGATGAAGCAAATCGCCGTGTGCTTAAATTATCAGGAGGTCAGCAACAGCGTGTTGCTATTGCCCGTGCCCTTTCCTACAATCCGGATATCATCCTTGCGGACGAGCCCACGGGAAATCTAGATGCTGAAACACAAAATGAAATTATGAATATCTTCCGTGAACTTGCAAATCAAGGAAAATGTGTAATTTTAGTAAGCCATTCACCTGAGGTTGCATCAATGTGCGATGAACGGTATGAACTTGTAAAAGTTAGACGTACTAAAAAATAAAATTATTGGAGAGGTAGTAAAAACACCTCTCCTTTTATAATGAGGTTTAAAACAAAACC
>JAZOQN010000057.1:0-4168 GCA_045656125.1 Acutalibacteraceae bacterium | reverse complement strand
ATGATTGTATTGACGAAATCGAAGCCGCTATGAAGGGTATGCTTGCACCTAAGTTCCGTGAGGCAGTATTGGGTAGCCTTGAAGTTCGTCAGACCTATAAGGTTTCGGGCGTTGGTACTATTGCAGGATGTTACGTACGTGACGGTAAGATTACCCGTGACGCAAAAGTCCGTGTTGTCCGTGACGGTATTGTTATTGCCGAAGACGAAATTGATTCACTCCGCCGTTTCAAAGACGATGTTAAGGAAGTAGCAACGGGTTATGAGTGCGGTGTAGGTTTGGCAAAATACGGCGATATTAAAGAGGGCGATATTTTCGAAGCCTTCATCATGGAAGAATACCGCGATTAATTTTTGATAAAATAAATTTGGTGCCGAAGGATTATCTTTCGGCACCGAAAAGTCTTTATTATTTATTTTTTAAAAGAAAAGGAAGTAAATATGCCGAGTTTTAAATTGGGCAGAGTTTCTGCCGATATTCAGCGTGAATTGGCTGACCTTTTCCGCGAATTAAAAGACCCGAGAGTCAGCAAGCTTTTGAGCATTGTTAAAATCGATGTTTCGGGTGACCTTTCGTATGCTACTGTCTATGTCAGTGCTATCGAAGGATTTGATAAAACAGTTGAAAGTGTAAAAGGTCTTAAAAATGCCGCAGGGTATCTTCGTCGCGAGCTTGGAATGAGATTGAAGCTTCGCAAAACCCCTGAATTACGCTTTATTGCCGATAATTCTATAGAGCATAGTGCTCATATTTCGAAGATTATTGACTCGTTCCCCGAAATGCCGGCGGAAGACGACATTGTAGACGGTGATGGCAATGAGTAGGGCAATTTCATTATCCAAAACTGCCGAAATATTGAGAACTAATGATAATTTTTTAATTTTAACTCACGCTCATCCTGACGGGGATACGTTAGGTTCAGGGTTTGGGCTTTGTTCGGCGTTGCGAAAATTGGGCAAAAAGGCAAATGTTATTTGTCCGGATGAAATCCCACATAAATTTAAATATCTAACCGTAGAGGGTGACGAGGAATTTGAGCCTCAAACGATAATTTCGGTTGATGTTGCAGACAGTGTCCTTTTAGGCTCTTTACAGGAGAAGTTTGCTCATAAAGTGTTGTTGTCAATTGACCACCACGCAACAAATACCGGTTTTGCCGAAAATTTGTATTTAGAGGGTGACAGTGCTGCCGCTTGTGAGTGTATCTTTAGTGTTATTAAAGAGTTGGGAGTTGAAATTACGCCTTTTATTGCAAGCTGCCTTTATACAGGAATTGCTACTGATACAGGTTGCTTTAAATTCTCAAATACTACGCCGAGAACCCATATTTTTGCAGCAGAGTTAATGTCTTTGGGTGCAGATTATGACGAGATTAACCGCGTTATGTTTGAGGTTAAAACAAAAAGTCGTTTGGAAATGGAACGCTTGGTGCTTAATGATATTGAGTATCTTTGTGACGGAAAATGTGCTATTGTAACGGTTACTCAAAAAATGATAAAGGAAACCGGTTGCGATTCGAGTGATATGGACGGCATTGCTTCATTATCACGCAGTATTGACGGAGTGCAAATCGGTGTTACCGTGCGTGAAAAGTCTGACGGCAGATGGAAAATTTCAATGAGAACTTTTGAGCCTTATGATGCCGCACTTCTTTGCAGTAACTTTGGTGGCGGCGGACACAAGCGTGCCGCAGGCTGTGAGTTTGGTTGCAGTTTAGAGCAAGTAAAATCACAGATTAAAAATCTTTTGATTAAAACTTTGGAATAAAAAGTATGAACGGATTGATTTTAGTTGATAAGCCTACGGGGTTTACTTCGTTTAAGGCAGCGGCGGTAATCCGCCGTATATACGGCACAAAACGTGTCGGTCATACCGGAACGTTAGACCCGTTGGCTACCGGTGTTTTGCCGATACTAATAGGTAGAGCAACAAGGCTTTCTTCGTATGTATTAGAGGCTGACAAGCGGTATATTGCCGGTATTCGTTTAGGCGTAACTACCGATTCGCTTGATATTACGGGTGACGTGGTTGAAAAACACGATGTTGATGTTACTGATGAGCAGTTGGCTGATGCTCTTACACATTTTAATTGCACTTATGACCAAATTCCGCCAATGTATTCGGCAATTCAGGTTAACGGAGTAAGGCTTTATGACCTTGCCCGTCAGGGTAAAGAGGTTAAACGTGAGCCGAGGACTGTTACCATTCACGAATTAAAGCTTTTAAGTCGTGAGGGTGACGATTTTTTGGTTGAGGTGCACTGCTCAAAGGGTACATATATAAGGTCTTTGGCAGACGATATCGGTAAATTTTTAGGGTGCGGTGCTACTGTTACATCTTTAAGACGCACCGATGCCGCAGGTTTTTCAATAGACCGATGCTTTACCTTGGAACAGATAGAGGCTGACCCTCAAGGATGCTTACTGCCGCCTGATATGGCTGTGCCTCATTTTAAGAGTGTTACAATCGCACCAACCCAAAGCAAACGTTTTTTAAACGGTGCGGCACTGAGTGTTGACCGTATAAGATTCGTTAATGATGCCGAAGATGGTGAATTATTTAAAATGTATTCCGAGGGTGAGTTTTTAGGGCTTTCAGAATACAAAAAAGAGGTAAGGGAACTTACTACAAAATGCGTTATTAAAGAATAGAGTAAATAACTTTGTGAAGCAAAATAAAAAAGGAGGCGGTAACGGTGAAAAACAATGGCGTTGTTGTGGCATTAGGAACCTTTGACGGACTTCATAAAGGTCACATGTCGGTTCTTAATGCGGCATTAAGTTTTGAAAACTTGACACCGGTTGCTGTAACCTTTTTAGAACCCCCAAAACGCAAAACAAAAGATGAATTTGTACCGATGTTGTTGTCGTCAGAGGAAAAGATTTCCCGATTAAAAAAAATCGGGTTTAAGGAAATTTTCGTTTTAGATTATGACGAGGTACACGGCCTTTCACCGATTGACTTTTTGGATATGCTTTTCAAAAAGTATGAGGTAAGGGCAGTTGTGTGCGGTTTTAATTATCGTTTTGGCAAAGGCGGTCAGGGTGATGCGTTGACTTTAAGTGATTATTGTCGTCAGCATAATGCTGAGGCAGTAATTGTTCCTGATTTTGCAGTTTCGGGACAGACTGTTTCATCCTCACGTATTCGCAAGTTGATTAAAAACGGCGATGTCAGTTTTGCAAATATGCTTTTGGGTTATTCTTATTCGTTTACCAATGAAGTTATACACGGTGAGGAACGCGGTCGCAAGATGGGTTTTCCAACCGTCAACATACCTTTAGATGAAAATTTAGTGCTTCCCAAATTTGGCGTCTATGCTTCGTCGGTGGTTGTTGGCGGCAAAAGTTATGCCGCGGTTACCAATATTGGAATAAGACCGACATTTTTATTGAAAAAGCCATTGAGTGAAACCTATATAATTGATTTCGACGGTGATATTTATGGTGAAACGGTAACGGTTGAACTGTTAAAATATATCCGTGAAGAAAAATGTTTTGACGGATTGAATTCGTTAAAACAAGCGATTGAAGAAGATAAAAAAATTTCGGCAGGAGTTTTTCGTGACAATGTCGCGAAAGCTGATGCTGAAAAGTAAAGGAAGTAGAACAATATGAACATTTGGCATGACATTAGTCCCAAGAGAATAACACCTAATGATTTTATGGTGGTTATTGAAATTGAAAAGGGAAGTAAATGCAAGTATGAACTTGATAAAGAAACGGGCGTACTTATGCTTGACCGTATTCTTTATACTGCAACTCATTATCCTGCAAACTACGGATTTATCCCTCGCACTTATGCTGATGATGGCGACCCTCTTGACGTACTTGTACTTTGCTCGCAGAGACTTAACCCGATGACCACTGTACGTTGTTATCCGATTGGACTTATTACTATGATGGACAACGGTCATTATGACGATAAAATCATTGCTATTCCGTTCAGCGACCCGTCGTATAATGAGTATACCGATATAAGCCAAATCCCTAAACACATCTTCGATGAAATGAGTCATTTCTTTAAGGTTTACAAAGAACTTGAGGGCAAGGAAACCGCAACAGAGGTTAACGATGCAAGTTCAGCAGAAGATGCTAAACGAATTGTTGAAAAAGCAATAAACGGATATATCGAAAATTATTGCAGATAATAAATCAAATAAAAACCA
>JAZOQN010000056.1:0-6572 GCA_045656125.1 Acutalibacteraceae bacterium | reverse complement strand
TAAATATTGTTGGGAAAATAACAATAACTTACTATTGAAATACATTAATAAAAGTGGTAAAATGTTTTTGGATTAATGGGAAGTAGGTGCAACTCCTGCACGGGCACGCCGCCGTATTGAGCGTTAATATTTCAAGCCTATTCCTTGCCGCAACGGGAGATAAGCCATTGGGTTAAGCAAACGCAAATAACCCGAGAAGGTGACTTGACTTTGCTTTAAGTCGGAAGACCGAATCCAACACAAGAAAACTTCTGAAATTTCAGCTTTGCGAGTGCCAAAGGACAGTTTTCAAAACAAAAAAAGGAGAAATGATAAGTGAAAAGCACAAACTTTATCAGAAAAACAGTATCCCTCATTTTATCAATTTGTCTTATTGCGGCAGTAGGACTTTCACTCACATCTTGCGGCGAAAAAGAGAATCCGCAAGACAACTACATCCCAGGACAGTCAGCCACTGCATCAACCGGTTCTTCTGAAACCTCGTCTTATATTCCCGGTGATACTTACGGCGTGGCCGCCACAGACATTAACAAAGGTAACGGTAATATATCGTTCATTTTCCGTGTTATCGGCCCGAATGACAGTAACGCTATTTACCGTGTTTTCACTAACGAAACAATCGTTGGTGATGCCTTACAAAAGTTAAATATTATTTCCGGCGAGGAAAGTCAGTATGGTCTTTATGTCAAAACCGTCAACGGCATCACCGCCGATTACGACAAAGATAAGGCTTATTGGGCATTTTATGTTGACGGCAAATATGCCTCAACCGGCGTTGATAAAACTAACATTGTAAAAGATGCCGAATACTGGATGCAGTACACTAAAGAATGAGTAAAACGGGACGTTTGCTTTTCCAAATCGTTCTGTTTGCCTCATTTGGTACATTGATGTATATTTCGGACATAATAATGGAAATTTTGCCGAATATACATCTTATAGGAATGTTCACTGTCACTTTTACGGTTGTATATCGTTTTAAAGCACTGATTCCCATATACGTATATGTGTTTTTAACACTGTTTTTTTCAGGTCTCTCGCCCTGGACATTGCCCTACCTTTATGTATGGACAGTGCTTTGGGCAATTGTAATGCTGTTGCCTCGCAATATGAAGCCTTTTATAGCTATCCCCGTTTATATTGCCGTTTGCGGTTTGCACGGACTTTTGTTTGGCCTTTTATACGCTCCGGCACATATCATATTATTTGCAGGTGGAGATTGGAGTCAATTTTTTACATGGGTTATTATGGGCCTGCCCTATGATGCAATACACTGTGTAGGCAATATATTTGCAGGCACTTTGATTTTCCCGCTTGTGACAGTATTAAGAAAACTCCCCGGTGCAGTGATTAACTAAAACGAATTGGAGAACAAAATGAAAATTTATAATTCGGTTGCCGAACTTATCGGTAATACACCGCTATTAAAACTTAATAATTTAACCGAGCAACATAAAATTTCGGCAACAGTTTTGGGTAAAATGGAATGTTTTAACCCTGCCGGCAGTGCAAAAGACCGTGTAGCTTTAAGTATGCTTGACGATGCCGAAAAAACCGGCGAAATTGAAAAAGGTGCCACCATTATCGAGCCAACAAGCGGTAACACCGGTATCGGTCTTGCATCGGTCGGAACGGCACGCGGATATAAAGTTATCCTCACAATGCCTGATACAATGAGCGTTGAACGCCGAAATTTACTTAAAGCATTCGGTGCTGAAATTGTGTTAACCGAAGGCAGTAAGGGTATGAGCGGTGCTATCGAAAAGGCTTTGGAATTATCAAAAGCCACCCCTAATTCGTTTATACCTTCACAGTTTGATAACCCTGCCAATCCTAAAGCACACTATAATACAACCGGCCCTGAAATATGGAACGATACCGACGGTACGGTAGATATTTTCGTAGCCTCGGTGGGTACGGGCGGTACGCTTTCCGGCACAGGAAAATATTTGAAAGAACAAAACCCCAACGTAAAAATAGTTGCTGTTGAACCGTTTGATTCACCGCTTTTGTCGAAAGGCTATGCAGGTCCGCACAAGATTCAAGGAATAGGTGCAAACTTTGTGCCTGAAAATCTTGACCGCGATATTATTGATGAAATTATCACCGTAAAATCCGACGATGCAATGCATACAGCAAAAGAAATTGCCAAAACCGAAGGAATTTTAGTTGGTATATCTTCAGGTGCTACCTGCTTTGCGGCTTTAGAGTTAGCACGCCGACCCGAAAACAAAGGCAAAACAATCGTGGCTCTCCTGCCAGACACCGGTGAACGTTATCTTTCAACGGGAATGTTTGATTAAACTTTATTTTTAAAGCCACCGCACAACAACCTTGTGCGGTGGCTTTTTTTGCACTCACTTCAATTTTTTATTGTTTGAAATAGGTGTAAATTTGTGTTAAAATGAAAAAAATAAAAATATTTTTAAAAGAGTTGCCTAACTGTTGCATATTTCAGTGCAACAAACTTATGTTTTCTCCCTAATATTAAAGAGGCTTTTACCTCTTGCTAATTTTAAGGAGGAAAATATGTATTATTATGTAAGAAAAACGTACTTGCAACCATTATCCTTACAACCGAGGAAAAAGAATGACTTATTAAAATACTTTGCACCTCAAACACATGCTAGTTCTAAATATAAGAATTGGACAGCAACATTAGACTTGAAAACTTGTTTGGAATGTAAATCAACCCATGGCAAAATATATCTGCTTAATGAAACTGTTTTTCCTGAGCCTCCATTACACCCACGTTGCAGATGTAAGATTGAAAAATTAAAAGCTATATATGCCGGCGAAGCTACAGCAAAAAGCAAAAACGGTGCGGATTGGTGGATAAAAAATTTTGGCGAACTTCCTAATTATTATATTTCAATTAACGAGGCAAAAAAAGCAGGGTATAAATCATATCTCGGAAATCTCTCAATTGTAGCCCCAGATAAAATGCTCACAAAAGATCAATATGCAAATAGAAATGGTCATTTACCATCAGCACCCGGCAGAATTTGGTATGAAGCTGATATAAATTACAACTCCGGTTATCGTGGTGTAGACCGCATACTTTTTTCTAATGATGGTCTCATATTTGTCACGTATGACCATTACCAAACATTTCAAGCAATTGAATAAAGGAGAAAATATGAATAATATTGAACAACAAAGAAATATATTTAAGCCTATAAAAGAAAATCCAATTATTCTTGATTTCACAGATTGCAATTATATTGGTGAAATACACCAAATCTTGAAAGAAAAATTTGGTTTGCCTGATTATTATGGGGAAAATTGGGATGCTTTATGGGATTGTTTAGATGGCAGATTTGACGAAACTGTCAACTTTAAGGTGAAAATATACGGGTACAATAGTTTAGACAAAAAAATCCGCGAACATTGTGCTACTATGTTAGAAGTTTTTGAAGATGTGCATAAACAAACACCAACTGTAACCTTTTATTTAATTTCATAAGGTTTATCTAATAAAATCATGTGTTCTCTACAACCGATATTGTTTGTCTTTAAAAAACGACCCCGACGATTGCTCGTCGGGGTCGAATTATTGTTTTAAGAGTATCTATTACTTACCGTAAAGCTCCTGCAACTTCTCAAGATGCTCTCTTGAAGCCTTTGCAGCCTCGGCAGCCTTGTCGAACAACTCTTCTGCACGCTCGGGGAACGAACGGGTCAATGAAGAGTAACGAGCCTCGCCCATAATGAACTCCTTATAGTCTGCAGTAGCAGGCTTAGAGTCAATACTGAACGGATTCTTGCCTTCGTCCTTCAAAGCAGGGTTGAAGCGGAACATATTCCAGTAACCGCAGTCAACAGCCTTCTTCATTTCGTTCTGGCAGTTAACCATACCGCCCTTAATGCTGTGCATCTCACACGGAGAGTAAGCAATGATGATGGACGGACCCTTGTATGCTTCAGCTTCCTTGATAGCCTTCAAGGTCTGATTCTGGTCAGCACCCATAGCAATCTGTGCTACGTATACATAACCGTAAGACATTGCGATTTCGCTCAAGCTCTTCTTAGAAATAGCCTTACCTGCAGCAGCGAACTGTGCAACCTGACCAATCTGAGAAGCCTTAGATGCCTGACCGCCGGTGTTAGAGTAAACTTCGGTATCGAATACCATAATGTTTACATCTTCGCCGGAAGCGAGAACGTGGTCAACACCGCCGAAGCCGATGTCGTATGCCCAACCGTCACCACCGAAAATCCATACCGACTTCTTGGAGAGGAACTCCTTCTTGGCAAGGATTGCGGGGGCAGTAGGACAACCTGCAGCTGCAGCCTTCTCAAGCTCTGCTACGAGAACTTCTGTAGCCTTCTGGTTAGCTTCGCCGTCTTCCTTAGTAGCCATAAAGCCTTCAACAGCAGCCTTGAATTCAGCCGAAGCCTTATCAGACTCTGCCATTTCGAGAAGCTCTGTAACAAGACCTTCACGAACAGCCTTCTGACCTAAATACATACCGAAACCGTGCTCTGCGTTATCCTCGAACAAGGAGTTAGCCCAAGCAGGACCGTGACCTTCCTTGTTAGTGGTATACGGAGAAGTAGCAGCGGGGCCGCCCCAAATAGACGAACAACCGGTAGCATTAGAAATATACATTCTGTCACCGAACAATTGAGTTACCAAACGTGCATAAGCGGTTTCAGCACAACCTGCGCAAGAACCTGAGAACTCAAGTAACGGTTTCTTGTACTGAGAAGCGATAATGTTCTGAGAACCGGCAACGCCTTCCTTCTCGGTAACATTAGCTACGCAGTAATCAAATACATCCTGCTCTTTAAGCTGGGTATCCTGAGCAACCATCTTCAAAGAGTTGGTCGGGCAAACGCCGATACATACGCCGCAACCCATACAATTCAACGGCGAAATAGCCAAGGTGTAGGTGTATTCAGTCTTAACAATCGGCTTCGGAGCCTTCTTCATATTAGAAGGAGCAGCTGCAACCTCGTCAGCATCAAGTGCGAACGGACGGATAGTAGCATGCGGGCAAACGTATGCACACTTGTTACATTTTGCACAGGTATCAGCATTCCACTCAGGAACGAGAACTGCAACACCGCGTTTCTCATAAGCAGAAGCACCCTGCTCGAACGAACCATCAGCATGGTCAACGAAAGCAGAAACAGGGAGACTGTCACCGTTCATAAGACCAACCGGCTTCATAATGTTATCAACCATCTTAACGAGCTTTTCAGGACCGTTTTCAGTAGCCACTTTATCCGCATCAACTGCATTAGCCCAATCAGCCGGAACGTCAATCTTAACGTATGCATTAGCACCGGCATCGATAGCCTTCTCGTTCATTTCGACGATTTCTTTACCCTTCTTCATGAACTTCTGTGCTTTTTCTTTCATATAGCCGATAGCTTCTTCTCTGGGGAGAACTTCGGACAATGCGAAGAATGCAGACTGTAAAACAGTGTTAGTACGCTTGCCAAGACCAATCTGAGCAGCCAAGTCAATAGCGTTAACAGTGTAAAGCTGAATGTTATTGTTAGCAATGTATCTCTTTGCTTCAGCAGGCATATGCTCGTTGAGCTCTTCAGGAGTCCACTGGCAGTTAATCAAGAATACACCGCCCGGCTTAACGTCGTTAACCATCTTGTAACCCTTAATTACATAAGAGGGGTTGTGGCAAGCAACGAAGTCAGCCTTGTTGATATAGTAAGGGCTCTTAATCGGCTTGTCACCAAATCTCAAGTGAGAAATTGTAACACCGCCGGTCTTCTTCGAGTCATACTGGAAGTAAGCCTGAACATACTTATCAGTATGGTCACCGATAATCTTAATAGAGTCTTTGTTAGCACCAACGGTACCGTCACCGCCAAGACCCCAGAACTTGCACTCTTTAGTGCCTGCAGCAGCAGTGTTGGGAGCCGGTTTCTCATCAAGAGAAAGATGAGTAACGTCATCGTTGATACCGAGAGTGAAGTGAGCCTTGGGCTCGTCCTTCTTAAGTTCATCATATACAGCAAAGATGGAAGAAGGAGGAGTATCCTTCGAACCGAGACCGTAACGGCCGCCGATAACCTTTGCACTTCTGCCGCAAGCTGCAAGACCTGCAACAACATCAAGGAACAAAGGCTCGCCCAAAGAACCGGGCTCTTTAGTTCTGTCAAGAACAGCAATCTTCTTAACAGTTGCGGGAATTGCCTCGCAAAGTTTTTCAGCAACGAAAGGACGGTACAAACGAACCTTTACAAGACCAACCTTTTCGCCGGCTGCAGTCATGTAGTCGATAACTTCTTCTGCAACGTCGCAGATAGAACCCATAGCGATAATAATGTTTTCAGCATCAGGTGCACCGTAGTAGTTGAACAACTTATAGTCAGTGCCGATTTTAGCATTAACCTTGTCCATATACTCCTCAACAATTGCAGGGAGATTATTATAGTACTCGTTGCAAGCCTCTCTGTGCTGGAAGAAAATATCGCCGTTTTCGTGTGAACCGCGCATAACGGGTCTTTCGGGGTTGAGAGCTCTCTTGCGGAAAGCTTCAACTGCGTCCATATCGCACATTTCTTTGAGGTCTTCATAATCCCAGACTTCAATCTTCTGG
>JAZOQN010000055.1:0-3986 GCA_045656125.1 Acutalibacteraceae bacterium | reverse complement strand
ATTATATTGCATAAAAACACCGTCCCGTAAAATTATACGGAACGGTGTTAAAAATTATGACTTATTTATTAAGCTGTGCATCTTCGTGAATAGTGTTTACCGAAGATAAAGCCCATTTCATAACCTTGTTTTTAGAGTGGTCTGCCGGAGACTCAACAATATAATGGTCATCCTTAACCGAAATAACGCGGAAAACAAAACCGCCGATGGTAACAATCTCGTCACCAACCTGAACAGCGTTTCTCTGTTCCTCTTCCTTTTTCTGCTTTTTCTTCTGTGAACGGTTCATAAAGAAAATCATACCACCGAAGATTAAAAGCATGGGTAATAATGAAATTAAACCTTGCATTTATAATTCCTCCAAAATGTATTATACACATATTACTACAAAAATACTGAAAAAGCAAGTACAATTTAGATTCTCGTTGCGATTTTATCAATCACTTCATTTTTAAATTCCTTAAATGTACCGTTATCGAGATTTTCTCGTATTTTTTCCATAAGGGTATTGTAAAAATATAAGTTGTGCTGAACGCACAGACGTTGACCTAACATTTCCCCTGCTTTTATCAAGTGTCGAACATACGCCCTTGAATGACGTTGGCAGGTTGGACACTGACAACCGGGTTCAATCGGCTCATGGTCGTCTTTATATTTCTCATTATTAAGGTTTCTTATACCCTCCCAAGTAAATAAATGTCCGTGTCGGGCATTTCGACTTGGCATAACACAGTCAAAAAGGTCAACTCCGCGGTCAACAGCCTCTAAAATATTTGCCGGAGTACCGACGCCCATTAAATAACGAATTTTATCATTTGGCATATGCGGTTCAACCTGTTCAATAATATGGTACATAACCTCTGCAGGCTCACCTACTGCAAGACCGCCGATGGCATAACCGTCTAAATCAAGGTCGGCAATGGTTTTCATATGCTCAACACGTAAATCGTCATACGTACAGCCCTGATTTATACCGAATAACAACTGATTTGGGTTAACAGTACCTTCAGTTTGGTTAAGTTCAGCCATTTTTATCTTGCAACGCTTTAACCAACGTGTTGTTCTCAAACAAGACTGACGGGAATACTCATACTCAGCAGGGTTTTCAACGCACTCGTCAAAAGCCATAGCAATTGTTGAGCCTAAATTAGACTGAATTTTCATACTTTCTTCAGGTCCCATAAATATCTTTTTACCATCAATATGGGAATTAAAAGTTACACCCTCTTCATTAATTTTACGAAGTGAGGAAAGCGAAAACACCTGAAATCCACCACTGTCGGTCAAAATCGGACCCTGCCATCCCGTAAACTTATGAAGTCCGCCAAAATTCTTAATTAATTCATCACCGGGACGTAAGTGCAAATGATACGTGTTGCAAAGCATTACTTGAGTATGTAAATCATCAGCCATATCAAAAGCCGAAACACCGCCTTTGATTGCAGCACATGTTGCAACGTTCATAAATGCAGGTGTTTGCACAGTTCCGTGCACCGTTTCAAACACACCGCGTCGTGCAGTCCCCTCTTTTTTCAAAACCTTAAACATAATTAAACCTCTATTGTATAATTCGTGCCGAATTATACATCATTCATTTTTCATTATTCATTCTTCACTGTATAAAGGACAGCGTCCTTTATACTATGAGCATCGCGTCTCCAAAACTAAAAAATCGATAACGTTCGGAAACCGCCGTTTTATATGCCGACATTGTGTTATCATAACCCGCCAAAGCCGAAACCAGCATTATTAAAGTGCTTTCCGGCAGGTGGAAATTTGTTATCAGCGCATCTAAGCATTTAAAGCGATAACCGGGGTAAATAAAAATATCGGTATCGCCGCTACATTCGGTAATGTGCCCTGTTTCGTCTGCCGCGCTTTCCACTGTTCGGCAGGAGGTTGTCCCAACGCAGATAACTCTGCCGCCATTGGCTTTGGTGCGATTTATTGCCTCGGCGGTTTCGGCAGGAACATGGTAATGTTCGCTATGCATTTTATGGTCTAAAATGTTTTCTGCCTTAACCGGGCGAAATGTACCTAAACCTACATGCAGTGTAACATAAGCAACCTCAATTCCGTTTTCCTGTAACTGTGTAAGCATTTCTTTTGTGAAATGCAAACCTGCGGTGGGTGCCGCCGCAGAGCCAAGCTCTTTAGAATAAACGGTTTGATATCGGTCCTTATCTTTAAGTTCTTCTTTTATATAGTGGGGGAGAGGCATATTGCCAACCTCGTTTAACAGGGCATAAAATTCGCCTTTATAGAAAAACCTTAGTATTCGGTTTCCATCGGGAAGAACCTCAGTAACCTCGCCCGAAAGATTATCGGAAAACGTAAATTCATGTCCTACTTTGGCCTTTTTGCCTGGGCCTGCAATACACTCCCAGTCGGTATCATTTAGGCGTTTAAGTAAAACAAATTCAACCTGCGAGCCTGTATCCTTTCTGGTGCCGAAAATACGGGCAGGCAAAACCTTTGTATCGTTTAACACCAATAGGTCTCCGGCTTTTAAAAAGGAAAATAAGTCGGTGAATTTGGTGTGGGTTACATCACCGCTTTTTCGGTTTAAAACCATTAGGCGAGATGCGTTGCGCGGCTCGATTGGTGTTTGGGCAATAAGTTCTTCCGGTAGGTCATAATAAAAATCGCTTTTTTTCATAAATATTATCATTCCTAATGTTGCAAAATGAATAAAAATCATCCGTAAGTTGGGTCGAATTTCACGCTTTTCACGTTTTGAGTCCTAATTGAATAAGATATGTTTGACAAACTCTTTATCTTTTGATATGATTAAATTGATAAATCAGTATCAAAAATACGGATAATGCTATACTATTATAGCGTAAATCCTTTGATGAATCAACTGTTTTTTTCAATCTTCAAAAAGGAAAGTGGTTTCAAATGAAGCAATTTAAGGTCGGTATTATTGGTGCAACCGGCATGGTAGGGCAACGTTTTGCGTTGCTTTTGGCAGATCACCCGTGGTTTGATGTTTGTCTTTTAGCGGCAAGTCCTCGTTCTAAGGGCAAAAAATATACCGAGGCTGTAGAAGGTCGTTGGGCGATGAAAGAGCCAATTCCGGAAAAATTCCGCGATATGGTAGTTTACAGTGCCACCGAAGATATTGAAGAAATTACTTCCAAGGTAGATTTTGTTTTTTGCGCTGTTGATATGAAAAAGGATGAGATTCGCGCATTGGAAGAGGCTTATGCTAAGCATGAGTGCCCTGTTATCTCCAACAATAGCGCTCATCGCGGCACCGAAGATGTACCGATGATCGTACCCGAACTCAACCCCGAGCATGCAGAGATAATTCATGCACAGCGTAAACGTCTTGGTACCAAGCGTGGTTTTATTGCTGTAAAATCCAACTGCTCGTTGCAAAGTTACGTTCCGGCCTTGTTCCCTCTTTCTGATTATGGCGTGAAAAAGGTTTTGGTTTGTACCTATCAGGCAATTTCGGGCGCCGGTAAAACCTTTGAGCGTTGGCCCGAGATAGTTGATAATGTTATCCCTTATATCGGTGGCGAGGAAGAAAAATCCGAGCAAGAGCCGCTTAAGATTTGGGGTAAGGTAGAGGGTGACAAGATAGTTAATGCTACTTCGCCTGAATTTACAGCACAATGCTTGCGCGTTCCTGTTTCGGATGGACATATGGCGGCTGTTTTTGTAACTTTTGAAAACAAGCCCGAAAGGCACGATATCTTAAAACGCTGGAAGGAATTCAGTGGCGAGCCGCAAGAGTTAGAACTTCCGCACGCACCTAAACAGTTCCTTAATTATTATGAGGAAAATGATATGCCTCAAACCAAGCTTTGCCGTGATTTAGAGGGCGGAATGGCTGTTTCGGTTGGTCGTTTGCGTGAAGACAGTCAGTACGATTATAAGTTTGTTTGCGTATCGCATAATACCTTGCGCGGTGCAGCAGGCGGTGCCGTTTTAATGGCAGAACTGCTTGCCGCTAAAGGTTATTTAGATTAAGTTTT
>JAZOQN010000054.1:0-3011 GCA_045656125.1 Acutalibacteraceae bacterium | reverse complement strand
ACTGCATTATTTTGGCAAGAGCAGAGATGTTCGCTTCTAAAAATCCTGTTTTACCGAGCATTTTAGACGCTATCGGTATGGGCATTGGTTTCACTGCCGCATTGACTTTGATGGGTATGATTCGTGAATTGCTTGGTGCAGGTACAATTTTTGGACTTGAAATAACCAAAGGTGCAATTGCACCGATGCTTATATTCATTCTTCCTCCGGGAGGATTTTTCGTATTCGGTATGTTGGTTGCTCTTTCTAATAAATTGGCAATCAAAATGGGTAAAAAGCCGGTTAAAAACCTTGGCTGCGGTAGCTGTAATGGTTGCGCAGGCTGTAATTCCTGCGAGAGTGTGGGTGAGGCTGCTCCGGTTGACGAGGGTGTTGTTACAAACGCCGACATTGCAAAAGAATTTGGCGAGGAATTCCCGAAAGATGAGCCGACAGTCGGCGTTATCGGTGACGGCGTTACTGATGAAAATGTTCGCACCGAATCTGAGAATGTAGATGTGCAAAACAATGATGGAGGTGAGCATTAATGAATGTAACTAACATTATTACCATTGTGCTTGCCGGCATTTTAACCGAAAATATGGTGTTGGCAAAGTTTTTGGGAATTTGTCCTTTCTTGGGCGTTTCCAAAAAGACTAATACTGCCGTAAGTATGGGCATTGCCGTAACTTTAGTTATGTTACTTTCGACCGCGGTTACCTATCCCATTCACCGTTATTTACTTATTCCTAACGGTTTGGGTTATTTGCAGACAATTGTATTTATTTTGGTAATTGCCGCTTTAGTACAATTGGTTGAGATTGTTTTAAAGAAATATATTCCGCCTTTGTATACTGCGTTGGGTGTTTATTTACCGCTTATTACCACCAACTGTGCAGTTTTGGGCATTACAATGCTCAACTTCACTAACGCAAGAGTTACGAATTATGTTGAAGCTCTGTTCAACTCGTTGGGAGCAGGTTTAGGCTTTTTGCTCGCAATGTTCATTTTTGCCGGTGTTAGAGGACGTCTTGAAACCTCGGATATCCCCGAGTCGTTAAAGGGTCTTCCAATAACATTGGTTTCGGCGGCTATCGTGTCGCTTTCTTTCCTCGGCTTTGCCGGACTTGTAAAGTAAGGGGGCGACAGAATGAATCCTATTTTATTTGCTGTAATTATTGTCGCCGGTATTGGTTTGGTTGCAGGTTTGGGACTTTCGATTGCCTCAATCGTAATGGCGGTCAAGGTTGATGAAACTGTTGAAAAATTACGTTCTGAGTTACCCGGTGCCAACTGTGGTGCTTGCGGTTACTCAGGTTGTGACGGTTATGCCGAAGCATTGGCAAAAGGTGAGGCAAAACCCGGTCTTTGTGCTCCGGGCGGTGTTGACTGTAACAATAAATTGGGCGAGATTTTAGGCGTAAGTGTCGAAATGACTGAACCGTTGGTTGCTACGGTTAAGTGTAACGGCAGTTGTGACCACGTCGGCAACAAAATGAATTATTACGGTGTTTCAACGTGTCAAGCCGCCAATATGCTTTATGCAGGCACTTCAGAATGCAACTTTGGTTGTTTAGGCTTTGGTGACTGCCAGCGTGCCTGTCATTACGGTGCAATTGAGGTTATTAACGGCAAAGCGGTTGTAGACCCAGAGCAGTGTACTGCTTGTACGGCATGTGCTTCGACCTGCCCTAAAGGTATTATTGAAATGATGCCTAAAGGAAAGGTTTATGCTAAAGTACTTTGTTCCAATAAGGACAAGGGTGCCGTTGCCCGCAAGGTTTGTGAGGTTGCGTGTATCGCTTGCGGCAAGTGTAAAAAGGCTTGCGAGTATGATGCTATTGTTGTCGAGGATAATTTGGCACGTATCAGCCCCGAAAAGTGTGTAGCTTGCGGTGCTTGTGTTGAAGCTTGCCCGATGAATTGTATTGCGATTTAAGTAAGTTTTTAGCTTCAAGAAAAAAACTCTTTACATTTTGAAAACTTTGTGATATAATGCAAAAAGTTGGCGTATGTGCTGACGTAAAATACCGTTTTCTGAGTTTGGGGAGTAAGCCCTTTTGGGAGTTCACCAACCCTTTGCTCGGGAATAGGCTTAAATTTTTAGAAAGGGTGAAAACAATGCTTAAGGAAGAAAAGAATCAGATTATTGCAGAATTCGCTACTCACGAGGGCGACACCGGTTCTCCGGAGGTTCAGATTGCTGTTCTTACTCGTCGTATTAACGACTTAACCGAGCATTTGAAGGCTAACAACCACGACCATCATTCTCGTCGCGGTTTGCTCAAAATGGTTGGTCACAGACGTAATCTCTTGGCTTACTTGCAGAAGAAGGATATCGAAAGATATCGTGCTATCGTTGCAAGACTTGGCTTGCGTAAGTAATCGCATTATCAGCCGGTTGAGGATTCTCAACCGGCTTGATTTACTTTTTTAAAGGTTTTAAAAGCATAGAAAAATAGTGTAATTTACGGGGAAGTGTGCTGATTTTAGCAGTTGTTCGGGTGGCTGAAAAAGTTTAGGTTCGGCTGTCGGAACTATTGCTAAAGTACGCACCCCCGTGAAAATATAAAAAATTTATGGAAGGTGTAAAAAAATGAGTCAAATTTCAAAAATGCAGTTTAACAACTACAAAGTTTATGAAACTGTGCTTGCAGGCCGTCCTCTTAAGATTGAGACCGGTATGATGGCACAACTCTCCAACGCTTCGGTTATGTGTACCTACGGTGAAACCGCCGTTTTGTGTAACGTTACCGCTTCACCGAAACCGCGTGAAGGCGTTGATTTCTTCCCCTTGTCAGTTGACTATGAGGAGAAGATGTATTCGGTAGGTCGCATCCCCGGCTCCTTCACACGCCGTGAGGGCAAGGCAAGCGATAAGGCAGTGCTTGCTTCTCGCTGTATCGACCGTCCCATCCGTCCTTTGTTCCCGAAGGATATGCGCAACGACTGTACCGTTGTTGCAACCGTTATGTCGGTTGACCCCGACTGCAGTCCTGAGGTTGCCGCCGCTATCGGTGTATCTACCGCTA
>JAZOQN010000053.1:0-2849 GCA_045656125.1 Acutalibacteraceae bacterium | reverse complement strand
CCAAAAGAGTTACAACCACCTGCGGACCTGAACAGGAATATTTCCTTGTTGATAAAAAATACTACGACGAGCGTAAAGACCTTCTTTATTGCGGTCGAACACTTTTCGGTGCTCCTGCTCCCAAAGGTCAGGAATTGGAAGACCACTATTTCGGTGCATTAAAACCCCGCGTTTGTGCCTTTATGAAGGAACTTGACGAGGAACTTTGGAAAATGGGTGTACTCGCCAAGACAAAGCACAATGAGGCTGCCCCTGCACAGCACGAGTTGGCACCGATTTTTACCACAACTAACATTGCCGTTGACCACAACCAGCTGACAATGGAAATTATGAAAAAGGTTGCTCCCCACCACGGACTTGTTTGCCTTTTACACGAAAAACCGTTCGCAGGTGTTAATGGAAGCGGTAAGCACAACAACTGGTCACTCTGCACTGACAGTGGTCAGAACCTTTTAGACCCCGGTAAAACCCCCGCCGAAAATGCACAGTTTTTACTGTTTTTAGCCGCTGTCATCAAAGCTGTTGACGAATATCAGGGAATGATGCGTGTTTCGGTCACCTCTGCAGGCAACGACCACCGTTTAGGCGCTGCTGAAGCTCCTCCCGCTATTGTTTCGATTTTCTTAGGTGACGAGTTAGAAGCAATTTTGGAGTCAATCATCAATGACACCGAGTACCACGACGAGGGTACTGTCAATATGAAGTTGGGCGTTCACACAATGCCGGCGTTCCCGAAAGACAACACCGACCGTAACCGTACCTCTCCCTTTGCTTTCACCGGTAACAAATTTGAGTTTAGAATGTTAGGCTCAACGGCTTCGGTTGCCGACCCCAATACTGTTTTAAACACCATTGTTGCTGAGGCTTTGTGTCAGTTTGCTGACCGACTTGAAGGTGCAGAGGACTTTAACGCTGCAGTTAACGAGTTGGTAAAAGAAACCTTGAGTTGCCACAAGAGAATTATCTTTAACGGCAACGGCTATTCTGACGAATGGAAAGCCGAAGCCGAAAGAAGAGGCTTATTAAACCTCACCTCAACCGTTGATGCTTTGCCTCAAATGATTGAGCAGAAAAACATTGATGTTTTTGTCAAGCACAGAGTTTATAACGAATCGGAAATCCGTTCACGTTACGAGATTTTGCTTGAAAACTACTCAAAAGCAATCAACATCGAGGCTTTAACTGCGATTGATATGGTACGCAAGGAATATATCCCTGCCGTATCAAGCTATATTTCGGTTTTGAGCGACAATGTTCTGGCAAAAAGAAGTGTTTCAAGTTCAATTCCCTGCAAAGCAGAAACTAATATTATTGAACACTTATCGGCATTGCTTGATAATATGTATGAGCTTTCCAACGCATTGGAAACCGCCGACAAAGAGGCTTTAGCACTTACGGGCTACTATCAGGCAAGAGCATTCCGTGACAATGTATTGCCGATTATGACTAAATTAAGAGAAGCTGTTGACTCTGCCGAAACCATCACTGCTGATGAATTCTGGCCCGTATCCACCTACGGTGAGTTACTTTTTAAAGTTTAAAATTTTAGATAATTACTCCCTTTGAAGAAAATTTAAAGGGAGTAATTTTTTTTAAAATATTGACGAATAATTATAATGGTGATATAATACCACTGTTGTAATCCCTTTTAGGAGAGATGTGAAAATGACTATTAAAATAGGTATTATGGGTTACGGTAATTTAGGCCGAGGCATCGAATGTGCCATAAAGCAAAATACCGACCTCGAATTGGTTGCCGTTTTTTCAAGACGTGACCCTAAAACCGTTAAAATTTTAACCGAAACTGCCGAAGTTTACAGTGCAGACGAAGTTCTAAATTTCAAGGATAAATTAGACGTGCTCATCCTTTGCGGAGGCAGTGCTACAGATTTACCCGTTCAGACACCTTTATATGCTGAGCATTTTAACGTGGTTGACAGTTTTGATACCCACGCTAAAATCCCCGAGCATTTTGAAAATGTTGATAAAGTTGCCCGTTCTAGCGGTCATATCGCTGTGATTTCAAGCGGTTGGGACCCCGGTATGTTCTCGCTAAACCGCCTTTATGCCGGTGCCGTTTTACCCGAGGGACAAAGCTACACTTTTTGGGGAAAAGGCGTCAGCCAAGGTCATTCCGATGCCATTCGCAGAATTGACGGTGTAATCGACGCACGCCAGTACACCATACCCATTGATTCTGCTTTAGAGGCTGTCCGCAGCGGCTCTAACCCTGAACTTACTACACGTGAAAAGCACGAAAGAGAGTGCTTTGTTGTAGTCAGTGACAATGCCGATAAGCAAAAAATCGAGCAAGAAATTAAAACAATGCCCAACTATTTTGCCGATTACAACACAACAGTTCACTTTATTAGTCAAGAGGAACTCGACCGCGACCACAAAGATATTCCTCACGGCGGATTTGTAATTCACAGTGGTAAAACCGGTTGGAACTGCGAAAATACACATATTATTGAGTACAGCTTAAAGCTCGACTCGAACCCCGAATTTACCGCAAGCGTCATCGCCGCAGTAGCACGTGCCGCTTACCGTATGAATAAAGACGGTTTAACCGGTTGCAAAACAATGTTTGACATTGCACCTGCCTACCTCAGTCCCAAATCGGCAGAAAATTTGAGAAAAGAATTATTGTAATTAAAATAAAAAGAAAACCGGGAGAGGTCAACTCTTCCGGTTTTTAATTTACATTGTTATTTCAACTGTTCAGCCATTCAACTGTGCATTGGAATACTTTTGCTTTGCTTGGTCGATTTTAGACTGCTCAGCTGCGGCGGGTGAATACCAACCGTGTGCTGCCATAACATCAAAAACCTCTGCCTGCAATTTATGGG
>JAZOQN010000052.1:0-9855 GCA_045656125.1 Acutalibacteraceae bacterium | reverse complement strand
GATAGAGATAACGACCCATAATACCGATAAATACTGCAACTCCAAGTGAAATTACAACCCAAACGATTGCAACACGTCTTGAAAGTTTAAGTTCGCTCTCTTTTCTTATAGCCATAAAGCGTAAGAGAACCTGAGGCATACCAAAGTAACCCAATCCCCAAGCCATCATTGAAGCAACGCTCAATGCTCCGTAAGGTGCAGGGTCACTAAACATCGGCTTGCCGGCAGCATCAATAAGCTGTTTTCCTGCTTCGTCGACTGTGGGACTTGCAAGACCGAAAAACTCAAAGAAACCGGGGATTTCTCTTGCGTTATTAACAATTTCAGAAATACCGCCCGCTTTAAAAATACCCACACCGACAACAACCACAAGTGCAACAACCATTACGATAGCCTGCATAAAGTCAGAAGCACTTTCTGCCAAAAATCCACCGAGTATTGTGTAAATCAATACAAAGGCTGCACCAACAAGCACCATCGTGTTAAATGAAGTGCCAAAAAGGGTTGAAAACAGTTTTCCGCAGGTTACAAAACAACTTGCAGCGTATGCTGTAAAGAAAATCAAAATAAACAATGCAGCTAATATCATAATAATCGGCTTTTTCTCTCTGAAACGGTTAGAGAAAAATTCCGGCAAGGTAATCGAATTATTAGCTCTTATACTGTAACGACGAAGCCTTTTGGAAACAATCAGCCAGTTTAAATATGTACCGACTGCAAGGCCGATTGCAGTCCAAGTTGCATCAGCCAAACCGCACCAATATGCAACGCCTGGCAATCCCATCAAAAGCCAACCTGACATATCCGAAGCCTCAGCACTCATAGCAGTAACCCAAGGTCCTAACGAACGTCCGCCTAAAAAGTAATTTTCGGAATTTTTGTTTGCACGCTTTGCGTAAAACAAGCCTATACCAATAACTACAATCATATAGGCAACCATAGCAATAAGTATTTGCAATGTTTTGCTATCCATCCTACACACTCCTCAATGTGAAATTTAAAATACAAAGATATATTACCACAACCTAACCTTATTGTTCAAGACTTTTTTGCATTAAAACGCTAAAATTTTTAATCAACCGCTTGATATCGTCAAAAAAGTGTGGTAAAATACGTAAGTTAAATGTGAAAAATATCATTTTCCGGAGGGAAACAATATGTCAGGACATTCGAAATGGAGTACCATTAAAAGAAAGAAAGAGAAAACCGACCAGGCTCGTGCTAAGGTTTTCACCCGTATTGGCCGTGAGTTAGCAATGGCTGTTAAAGCCGGCGGACCCGACCCCGACAACAATAGTAAATTAAAGGACGTTATCGCCAAAGCAAAGGCAAACAACGTTCCTAACGATAATATTGAGCGTATTATTAAAAAGGCTGCCGGTGAAGGTGGCGGAGCAGACTATGAGTCCTTGGTATACGAAGGCTACGGTCCTTCGGGCGTTGCAGTTATTGTTGAAGTTTTGACCGACAACCGTAACCGTACTGCCGGTGAAATGCGTCATTATTTTGATAAATGCGGCGGTAACTTAGGACAGTCAGGCTCGGTTATGTTTATGTTTGAGCGTAAAGGTCTTATCGTTATCGAGGGCGAAGGCTTGGACGAGGATAAGGTTATGGAAGACGTTTTGGAAGCCGGAGCAGACGATTTCAGCTTTGACGGTGATGTTTACGAAATCTCGACCGACCCCAACTCAGTAGGTGCCGTCAGCGAGGCTTTGTCACAGAAAGGTTACACTTTTGTTTCGGCAGAGCCGGCATACGTTCCCGCTACCACCTCTTCTATTGACGACCCCGATTTAGTTGTAAAAATGGAAAAACTTTTGGATATGCTTGACGAAAATGAAGATGTTCAAAACGTTTGGCACAACTGGGAAGCTCCCGAAGAAGCTTAAATTAAAAGACTTATGCCACTGCTCAAAGCAGTGGCATTTTTAAAAGAAAACTAACATAGCATATATATTATACTATAATGTAAGAACGGAGTGACGGTATGTTTAAAGAAATCAAAGCAACCGAGATTAAGGGCAACTTAATTGAAATGATTTCAAAAGAATATATGTTAATAACCGCAGGAAACGAGCAAGGCTATAATATGATGACGGCTTCCTGGGGATTTGTGGGTGAAATGTGGGGTGCAGATTCTGCGATGTGCGTTGTCCGCCCACAACGATACACAATGGAGTTTATAAACAACTCCAATTACTTTACCCTCTCATTTTACGGTGATAACAAAGAAATTCACAAAATCTGCGGTTCAAAATCAGGACGCGATTGCGACAAAACCGCATTGACCGGTTTAACACCCATTTTTGACGGAAAGACTGTATACTTTAACGAAGCAAGAATGGTTTTAGTCTGTAAAAAGCAGTATGTTCAAGCTATGGAAGAAAAGTGTTTTTGCGATAAAGAGCCTTTAAAATGGTTTCCAAACAACGATTTTCATTTTCAAATTTACGGCAAAATTGAAAAAGTGCTGATTAAAGAATGAATCAACACAATATAACATAAAGCAAAAAGCGGAGGCTTGAAATACAAGCTTCCGCTTTTTACTGCCCCAACTGATTGGTTAACTGAAAAATTTTAACCACTTCGGTCCGTAGGGGGCGAGGGAAAATTAATATTTACTTTTGAATATAATTCATCGGTGAAACCGCTTTGCCATTTTTGAAAAATTCGAGATGAAGATGACGTTGCTCAACCGATTCTGACGGAATGACACCCACCGTGCCAATTTGCTTGGAAGAATCAACCATATCGCCCTTTTTAACAAATGGTTCTTCATTTAATCCGCAATATTTTGCAACAATTCCGTTGCCATGGTCAATTTCAACAACCGAGCCTAACATTACATCGGTATAAACATCGGTGACTACACCATTGCCTGCCGCAATAACCGGAGTGCCCTCATTAGCGGCTAAATCAACCGCCTTGTGCAAACGCATATCACACATTGTCATTGAATACTGCAGTTCGGTATCAGAAAAGTCCTTTATAACCTCTCCTAAAACCGGATTAACAAAAAATGTAGCAACGGGAGCTACAACCTCCTCGGTTTCGGACTCGGACGGTTTAACTGCCTCAGTTTGAGATTCAGTATTGATGTTTTCATCGGTTTCGTCATCACTCGGCGTAATAACCGAAGAAATTGGCGGAATCACCTGCAAAACATTGTTGTTCGAACCTAAATCGACCGAAGAAGTACTATTGTTGCCCTTTTCAGAGTTAATAATCTTCATTCCCTCAACGCCCGACCACGCAGCAACGCCGATTGCAACAAAACACAAGCACAATACCACATAAAATGTTCTTCCGTTAAGAAACTTTATGATTTTGGACTTTGATTTATTCTTATTACTCATTTAAAAACATCCTTTCAGAATTATTTTGACCGAAAAAATGTCAAAGTATTCATTTTGTTAACAAATCGCTTTACTATTGTTTACTTTAAATTCACAAAAATTACACACAAAATAAAAACTGATAATGTATAATAAAGACAGTTCAGGAGAGACCGCAACTCTTAACACATTTCAATAAAATGTGTGAACTGAACATTACTCTACCCTCCTCAAAATAACCCTCAAAAGAGCAAAAGAACTGCCATTAAATCGGTGGTTCTTTTGCTTTTGCTCTCAGAAAAATTGGAAACAATATATTTTTCGAAAAATATTGACTTTTTTCGCTTTCGTGATAAACTGTTTTTAGGTGATAAAAAATGAAAACAAAAAAATACAGTACATTCTGGTTTTTGTTCTGCACAATAGTGTATTTTGAACTAATATTAAAAGCTTTTACGAGCCACTCGTTTTTTGATATAGGTCTTTTATTAATGCCTATTTTTTCCTTTATTTCAGCTCTAATATTATCCTGCATTTTTTCAAGAGTGAAACCGCATATTGCAAAACATATAACTACCGGAATTTTGGCGTTTTTAGTCTTACTTTACGCATCACAATTAGTTTACTATAAGGTGTTCAGTTATTATTTCGAATTAACTTCAATTGTAGCCGGTGGTATCGGACAAATTACAGAAGGCGGTATTATAGGTAATACCATAAAAGCAATTTTTAGCGGTTTGCCCGCAATTATCCTTTTGGCAATTCCTTTGATTGTTTATATTTTATTTGGCTTCAAAAAGTTTAAGTACCGCAGAATGAAATGGCAAGGTGTTGCACTGCTTGGAGTTTTTGCCGTTTGCTTGCACATTACAATTACATTGATAATTTCTCTGACCGGCAGTCTTTCTTCAATTCAATCGGGTGACTTTACCGTAAGTTTCGGCGTCAGCAAATTCGGACTTTTGCGAACAGAAATGCTCGATTTTAAGTACAGTGTATTAGGAATTGAGCAAAACATAGATATCGACACCGAAGACCCGAATCTAATGGACACCGTAACACCTACTCCTACTCCTTCCGAACCCACAGAAACTATTGACACCTCACCAAACGTTATCGATATTGATTTCACTGCTTTAAGCGAAAGTACAAGCAATAAGCAGTTGAAAACCTTGAACGAATATTTCAGCAAAAAAGAGCCAACTCTTAAAAACTATTACACCGGAATGTATGAAGGGTATAATCTAATAACCATTACGGCAGAGGGATTTTCCCACTACGCTATCGACCCCGAGCTTACTCCGACTCTTTATAAGATGTATACCGAAGGTTTTAAATTCACCAACTTCTATACTCCTTGGCTTGGTTCAACATCAGCAGGTGAATACGCTGCATGTACCGGACTTTTACCGGCAAACAGTATGGGACTTAAACTTTCCGGCTCAAACTATTATCCTTACACGTTGGGCAATATATTTAAAAGTAACGGTGTTAATAAAACATTTGCTTACCATAACCATACTTACAACTACTATAACCGCCACCTCTCCCACCCCAATATGGGTTATAAATACATTGGTTGGGGCAACGGTATTGAAGAGTATGTTAAGAAAAGATGGCCCGAATCCGACCTTGAGATGATAACCGGTTCAACCAAGGATTATTTAAGTGATAGCGAGCAATTCCACGCCTACTATATGACGGTTAGCGGACATTATGAGTACAGTTTTTCCGGCAACAGTATGTGCAGCAAAAACAAGGATTTAGTAAAACACCTTGACGGCTCAAATGCAATGAAAGCCTATTACGCCTGCAATATTGAGCTTGACCGTGCTATGGAAAAGCTTTTAGCAGACCTCAATGCCGCAGGCGTTGCCGACAAAACCGTAATCACCATCACTCCCGACCACCATCCTTACGGATTGGAGCAGGAAGGCGACGATAAGTATTCGGTTTGGAGAGAATTTTTGGGTCACGACGTTGAAACCACCTTTGAGTTGTATGAAAGTGTTTTCTTGCTTTACTGCCAAGGCACAAAAGACGCTCCTACGGTTGATAAGCCCTGCTCCACTGTTGACGTATTGCCGACAATCCTTAATCTCTTCGGTCTTGAGTACGATTCGAGATTGCTTATCGGAACAGATATAATGTCAACAACCGATTGTGTTGCTCAGCTTCATGACCGTTCATTTGTTTCGAGTATGGGTAAATACAATGCCAAAACCAAAGAATTCACCTTGCACGAGGGCAAAAGCTTTAACTCAAAAGAGGAACAAGACGCCTACGTTGAACAGGTCAAGAAATTAGTTTCCAACCGCTTTAAAATGTCAAAAGCAATTTTTGACAACAACTATTACAAGCACGTATTTGGCAAATAATAGTCCTTAAAAACAAGTAAAGAAAAACTCCACTTCGAAATATCGAAGTGGAGTTTTTTAGTATTAACTTTCAGCCTTATCCCAAGTATCAGGGACTTCACCGCCGGAAAGGTAAATATCAAGGCACTTTTCAATATCCGTGACACTGGATTTAATAACCTCACCTAACGGTGTACCATCAAGCCAAGCGGTATAATGATAAATATCATCCGGACTTTCCGTAAATTCAATCAACTTACTTCCGCCCTTTATAAAATTAAACTTGACGCTGAACACAGGCTTTGTATACTCTTCCTCTAAAACATATTCAGTAAGCGAAAGCATCAGTACTCGCTGATAAATAAGCTTAAACGACTGAGTATTCATCTCAGTAGAGCCTTTTTTAACCACCGTATCGTAAACCTTGGTTTCACCCTCACGAAGTGTATGCTTCAAATCAAACTTATACTTGCCCGTTTTGTCCGCCATTTCTACGCTCTTGATTGAGTAAAGGTCCTCAAGTATAAATCCTGAATTAAACATCTTTGTAATATCGTTTGAAGCTTCAATGAGGAAATCGAAACTATCGACGGCAACACCGAAAATCTGGTCTTTACCGTCAACCATAACGGTCATACATTGAGTATCGGAATCCTTTCCTACTACTCCGCCAATTGTCAACTTATAGGTATACTTGCCTGCTTTAAACTCAATCACGCCTTTAGGATTTTTAAGGTTATAGGTTTCCTTTTCCTTGTCGGTCGATGTATATGAATACATAGCCATCGCTTCTAATCCGTCATTGGCAAGATTAATCATTTTTGTAATGAACGTATTGTCTGCAGGACGTCTATACGGTGCCGTCATCATATACGGCATATAATCAGCCGATGCTCCGGTTGCAAGTTTAAATGAGTATGTTTTGCCTTTAAACACATCACCGTAAATTTTAATGCTGTCAAATCTTGCTAGTTTGTTTGTGGTTTCATTAAAGTACGATTTATTTTCATCAGTTTTGCTGACAGCTTCAATAATTGTCGGCTCAGCAAAGGCTTTTGTTGTGCAAATGAAAACTTCGGCATACTCAGCTTTTACAACGTAAATAGTATCTGAAAGACTGGTCACAAAGTAATATGCGTCACCGCCGGCAACGGAACTGCCAACCTTAATGGTCAAGGTTTCTGTTCCGTCGTTAAATTTGATAACACAGCCTGCATTAAGACTTTTTGTTATACCGTAATACTCGTGATATTCTTCAACGCTGGAAAAAGTGTTTTCCATCTTGCGAAAACCCTTGACTTCAAGGCTGTCCTGAATCTTTAAACCGATAGAATCAGACATTGTAAGCTTGGAGTCCAAGCCGTCAACCCGCCATTGTGTATCGTAAAGATAGGTTTTTTTACTGTTCGAAGAAGTCGTGCCGGAAGAAGTGCTTGACGAAGTTGTGGAGGAATTATCCGAAGAAGTCTCCTCTTCCTCATTCTTCACATAAACCGGCAGGCAAACAAATTCATCTAAAACATTGACATAGCTTACCGATTCAATGTTGGTTTCAACCTCAACCTTTTCACCTTTAATAGTCACCTCAGAGGGTTTGACGATATTTTTGAATTTTAAAATATCAAACTCCTCTTCGTCGGTAACCGAAACACTTGAACTTGAGTTTTCAACCGGAATTAACTTTTTAACTAAAAATATACTGCCGATTATGGCACCGCAAAGCACCGCCGCAATAACGCAAATCAAAATGCGTTTAACACTTCCCTTTTCGGCTGGCTTTTTGGTGTCATAAACGTGTTTTACGAAAATAGTTGACTGAGGCTCATTTTCAGCTAATTGAGTTTCTGCACTTTGAGCTTCAATCTCATGCTCTGGCCCATTCAATTTATCCTTTTCGGAAGGGTTCATCATTTGCTTTTTCTCCTAATCCAAACAGCAGTACCCAAAGCAACAACTGCAACGGGAACAGCTGCCATGAATATCCACTTCATAACGTTAACTTTTTTCTGGTTAACCTTACTGCTATATTCTTCAATCTTAATTGTTTTCGGAACAAAACTAAAAGCGGAATCTGCAGTACCTACAGCTTCTTTAAAGGTTCTGAGAGTAAGTTCCATATTAGCCACACTGTTTTGATTGTAACTTCCGGAAATCATTTCAGAAGAAGCAAATGCGACAATATAACTGCTTACATAATTTTTATTGTAAACGTCATCGTCATGCGAGAAAATCGCTGTCGGGAACTTAAATCTTTCGGCATTTTCGGCAGGCTTCCATTCCTTAATGTCGGCTCCCAAAGGCATAAGGGTTGTGTAACCCATACTTGCTGTACGCAAGATTACCTCGGTAGTGCGGGTATAAGTTGCACTGGTGTTAGACGGCCAAAGTTGTTTCATATAAACAATGTTTTTGGCAACACAGTACTTGCCCATATCCTCGCTGCTTTCGGAATACTTGGTTTCAACCGACTCCATAACAAGCTGGGTATTGTCACCGCTTGCATGGAAACTTGAATCGGTTTCATAAAGAATTCCTTCTTCAAAACCAATACCCCAGTCACCAAGCAAACCGCAAAGGTTTTTCAAAGACATTGTATTTGTTCCGGCAAAATAATAAAATGCTTTTTGCTTTTTGCCGTTATTATTAAGGAAGTTTTCAATCAACTCACGCTCATCAACCGATATATCCGACTTACAGTCAGCAAGAATAATACCGGCATATTTATCATAACTTTCAGGAGTCAACGCGATTGATAAAAGTTTATCGCTAAACTCAATGTCAATATTATTGATCTGCAAAATCTTTTCCAAGGCTTCGGTTAAAATTTTATCACTGCTTATAGTGGTAGGAACCAAGAAAAGCGGTGTTTCAGCAGAAGTTACACGGTATATAGTCGAAGAAATTGCAGCCTCAATTTTATTTTCGGTAATAAAGTATCCGTATCCGGCACCGGCAGTGGCTGTATAGCCGTACATCTGATACATCTGTCCGTCACCGGTAAGATAATCTGCATTACCGCCGGTATCTTCAAGTGTGTATATGTCCTTAAAAGGCACTACTGCACGGCGGGTAACGTCCTTACCGTTCAATTTAAAGGTGGTTTCCACCAAAACGTCACCGGTATTATAATCAAAGTCAGCGAAATTGTCAGTAATTTCGCGGGTTTTTGCATCATAAATATCAATAAACTGTATGTTAATATTATTGTTATAACTTTGATATTTTTTCAAAAGTTCAACCGTTTGAGTATAATATCTAATATTATCAGCATTATAATCAACGAAATACTTTGAAGCAGCAAAATAACCCATATCAGCACTTGAACCCGTCTGGCTCAAATACTGAGCTTCGGTACAAGCGATATAAACATTGATTTTTTCTTTAACACTACTGATATACTCAAAGTTCTTGTCACTTATACTGTGCTGCTTATCAGCCGTAAGGTCAATTTCTAACGGATAACGGTCAGCAAAAACAGTCGAAAGAGCAGTAAGACCGATAACAACAGCGATAAATATTACCGACAGTACAACCGCATAAACATTTCTTTTGAGAGCAATAGTATTTTTAAGTTTATTTGTTTTTTCAGTTACTTTTTCTTTATTAAACATTAAAATACACCCCTCTCTTAAGAATAACGGCGTTTGTCAAGCACACGCACTGTTAAGAATATGAATATTGCAGTAAATCCGATAAAGAACACTGCATTGGAATAATCAATAACGCCCTGTGCAAATGCACTGTAACGTCCAATAAACGAAATCCATTTAACCACTTTGGTAATCCAGCTTACGCCAATGCTACTTGCAATAGAGTCCATAAGATAAAGAACAATTGAAGCGGCAAAACTGCCAACTGCGGCCACAAGCTGACTTTCGGTTAACGACGAAATAAACACACCCAAAGCAATCAAAGCAGAGCCGATAAGTAAAACACCCAAAATGTTTCCAATATAAATAAGCCAGTTTACTGTAACACCTTGGAAAGCAATAATAACCTGATAAACAAAGGTCATTGAATAGCCCAACATAAATATTGCAAGCGTTGCAAAGAACTTGCCGAAAACGATTGCATAAAGGCTTACCGGCGAAGTGATAAGTACCTGGTCACCCTTTTGTCTACGGTCCTCACTCATAGTTCACATGGTAAGAACGGGAATA
>JAZOQN010000051.1:0-11295 GCA_045656125.1 Acutalibacteraceae bacterium | reverse complement strand
CCGCAAGGCAATAATATCACTCCGACAAAGTCGGAATATAACTTGAAAGACTATCAGTTTTTATGTATAATGGATTTAGAGGTGATAACTTTGGCTGATAGCATTTTAAGAGATAAAACAAAAGAATTTGCAAAGAAAATCATTTTTATTTGCCGTGATATGAAAGCAAATCATAAAGAATCCGTTTTAATAAATCAGTTGCTCCGCTCAGCAACCTCTATCGGAGCAAACTTGCACGAAGCTCAATATGCTCAAGGAACTAAGGATTTCATTTCAAAACTCGAAATAGCTCAAAAAGAATGTTATGAAACAGAATATTGGTTAGAACTTATTTTTGAGACAAATTGTATGAATGAAGAAAATTATAAAGCATTGCAAAATGATTGTGGTGCTATTCGCAGAATGTTAATCTCGTCACTTAAAACTATAAAGTCTAAATAAAGAGGTACATATTATGAGCAAAAGAAAAAGATTAGAATATTTGATAATCACTTCTTGTGTATTATTATCAGGATTTGTCATTTATGGTTTTGTAGGAAGTGTTCAGCCGCTAATTAACGATAGTAAAGCGGCTTCCTTTTTTGTTTTTGGTGCTTTGGGTGGCTTTGGGTTTAGCCTTATCTTATCTACCATAATTTTAAGTTCAAGATTTTTTCAAAAAAGAGGTTTAACCTTTAAAATATTTGCGGCTGTTTTTTGGCCTATTACTTTTGCTTGTTGTTTTTATGTTGGTGTTTTTATGTATATCCCCTATGGAATATACAATGTTATAATGTTGATTAAAAAAGAGCCTCAAGTTGTAGAAAGTTCCGTTGCCAATTTAAATGAATAAAGAATACATAAATTCTTTATTTGAGTTTGGTTAAGGGTTTTAGGTTCTCCTAAAGTGTGGAAAATTTGATATACATTTTCCCTGCTTGTTACGGTATAAGACAAAATGAAAAGGAAGCACGAATTTTTCGCGCTTCCTTTTTTACTGTCCTTTAGAGTACGACTCAAAAACTGCGGTTTTCATTTTATTGTATTGAAATATAATAAAGATGTAGTGTTAGGCTCCCCTGTGTAAGGGGAGCTGTCACCGAAGGTGACTGAGGGGTTGTTTGGTTTTTTATTATCACAATCCCTCCGTCTTGCTTCGCAAGCCACCTCCCTTTACACAAGGGAGGCGTGTGTAGGGACTTAGCGTCCTCGACTGTCCGCACATCTCTTTACACAAAATATTCACACGATTTTGTAGGGAAGGCATTTATGCCTTCCAAAATAACGAAACGGTTTTATACACTATTAACCACCGCCCTGCAGAAATTTGAAGGGCGACTTTTTGCAATACAAACGTAATGCAGATATAATTCAATCTCCGTGATAATATAAAATTAACATATTGCGGAGGTGGTTATATGACGAAATTTAAAATTCCGAATATACCGCCAACAACAAGCAAGAGCATACGCTTCCCTAACAATGTTATAAGGGAAGTTGAGAGTGTTATTAAAGGAAAGGATTGCACGTTTACTGCTTTTGTGGTTGAGTCAGTACGCGTTGCGTTGGATAATCTTAATAACGAAGAAAACTAAAACTTAATAATAAAAACGGGTAACTAATTGTCACCCGTCAATAAACTTAATTTTGTTTTAATTCATCCAAATTAACACAGAAATTTTCCATATCAACATGGGTTTCGTCTAAAAAAGAAACGCCATCGTTTTTCAAAAGTTGTACCTGCACGTTTTCTCCGCCGAAAACGAAAGCAGGGGATACTCTGCCTTCACGGTTGACAACTCGGTAGCAGGGAATGGTAGAGGGGTCGGGATTACAGTGCAAAGCATATCCTACAACCCTTGCCCAACGCGGATTTCCCGCAACAAGTGCCACCTGACCGTAGGTTGCAACTTTTCCTTGCGGAATTCGTTTTACAACATCATATATTCTTTGGAAAACAGTTTCGGTTTCACTCATTTAATTTCGGGCACCTCGGGATAATTGCCGTTGATTATATTTTCAAGGTCAACTCCGGTTTCCTCTTTTGCGGTTGAGAACACGATTTGTGTCTGTGTACTGCCAAATGTCTGCAACTGTCCAATAAAAATGTCCAACGCCTCGGTACTTTGAAAAGCAACCTTTATAAGCATTGAATAATGACCTGTAACGCAGTTGCACTCCAAAACATTCGGGTGGTCCTTAATAAATGGATAGAAAATCGCCTTTTGTGCAGGTTGAACTTCCAAATTTATGAAAGCGGTAATCGGATAACCTAACATCTTATGGTCAACCTTAACGCTGTATCCGCTTATAATTCCGCTTTTTTCAAGACGCTCAAGACGTGCGGCGGTAGCGGGCGAGGACAAAAACACCTTCTCAGCCAACTGTTTTAAGGGCATACGTGCGTTTTCCTGCAAAAGAGTAATCAAACGGTAATCAATTTTATCCATAGTGTTCCCCTTCTTGTAAATAAATATGTAATGTGTTATAATAACAATGATAATTTAACTATATAAAAAGTATAAAGCCGAAACTTAATTTTGTCAACGTTTCGTTTAATAAAAGTTAGAAATTTTAAAAAATTCTTTAAATAATAAGTTGGTGATATAGTGATTAACATAGAAAACGCCTGCTGTTTCACGGGATACAGACCAGAAAAGTTCGGTTTCCCGTTTTCGGCTGAGGACAAACGGTACGTAACACTTGTTCGTAGGCTCTACACCGGCATTGCAACAATGCTTGAAAAAGGCTGTACCGTTTTTTACACCGGAATGGCAATGGGGTTTGACCTTTTAGCAGCCGAACACGTTTTGACCTTGCGGTTAGCAAGGAAAGACATAAAACTTATTGCGGTTGTGCCATTTATAGGGCAGGAAAACGGTTGGCCAAAAGAATGGCAAGACCGTTACCGTGAGGTTTTGTCGGAGTGCGACGAGGTGATTACATTAAGTGACGAGTATTCCAAATGGGTTTACTCTAATCGCAATCGTTATATGGTTGACCGAAGCCGTTATGTTTTAACCTATTTTGATGGAAAAAACGGCGGTACAAAAAGCACTTTAAGTTATGCTGTGAAAAACGGTCGCGAGGTTTTAAACATTTTCGAAACCAACCCCGTCGGCGAAAAAATAGCACAATATAAAGCAAGGCTGATACTTATTCCGCCCGAAGAAGATTAAAAAACCACAACACTGCTGTAACGGTGTTGTGGTTTTTCTTTTACATCTTAATTAATATTCGTCAGTGGCTTTGGGTACAAATTTCTTAAATACGTCACCGACTTTGCCACTCCAATTCTTGCTGTAATCCAATACTAAAGTGTTGTCTTCATAAAACGAGAATTTTGCAACTGCTTCTTCTGAATCAAAATCCTTTAAAATGATTTCAGTGTCGGTGATTTCATATAAAAATTCATCTTGACCGAAGGATTGCTCGCGATAGTAGGTCACACCGTCGATTTCGATAACCTCATCGCCACTGGGAAGAGAATCTTCATCCACTTCAAAGCCACACCAGTTATCATACTGCTTTTTGGTTAAGTAATTGTTATAGGTAATAATCGCTTGGGTGGAAGATTCTTCGAAAAAGGAAATGCAAATGTATTTAACGCCGACATCCTCGACCGCTAAACTGTTCAAGCGGAAAACCTCATAAGCACCGAATTGGAATTTTTCTTTAGGGTTGAGTGTTTTAGGTGCAGGGTCTTCACTGACGGTGCTGCTCACTAAATCGGTCGATACAGTGTCGGAAGCCACACTGCTAACTGTTTCGGTCTCCGGTTTTTTCTCACTGCAACCGGCACAGCAAAGAGCAACGCTTAAAATTAAAGTTAACACTAAGAACAAAGACAAATGTTTCATAATTTTAAAATCCCCCTTGTTGTTTTATTTAATTATACTATTTAAAAATAAAAAAAGCAACCGCAATTAAGCGATTGCTTTTAGCATTGATAAATTTATCTGTTATTGATGATTTTGGTCAACTCAATCGGGTCAACGATTTTGCCGTCTTTATAAACACGCATATTGCCCGAAGCGATTTCGTCAATAAGGATAACTTCGCCGTTATTGTAACCAAACTCAAACTTAACGTCCCAAAGGTCAAGACCTAAAGTTTTGAGGTCATCAGCAACGATTTTGGTAATCTTCAAGGTCTGCTCTTTCATAGACTGGAACATTTCGGGGGTCATAACGCCCAAAGCTGCCAAACCTTCGCCGGTTACAAGCGGGTCACCCTTTTCGTCGTTCTTAAAGGTGCACTCAACATAACCGCCCGGGAGTACAGTGCCGTCCTTAATGTACTCGCCATAGCGACGGATAAAGCTACCGGTAGCAACAAGTCGGCAAATAACTTCAAGACCGTTACCGCCCTGAGCTTTACCGAAACACTCTGCAGGAAGAACTTCCATAGTAGCGTTTTCAATGTCTGCGCTTACGTAGTGAGTCTTGATTCCTTTCTTTTTAAGCAATTCAAAATAGTAAACCGAGGTCTGCAAGTTGGCCTTGCCGATTCCGTCGATTGTAAGACCTACTGCATTCTCGCCCGGGTCAAACACACCGTCTTTGCCGGTGCAATCGTCCTTAAACTTCAACAGCACGTTGCCGTTTTCAAGCTCATAAACGTCTTTTGTTTTGCCTTCGTAAAGTTTTTTCATAAAAATTCCCCTTTATTAAACTTATAAAATTTAATTTATTATTGTTCGTCTTCGGGTTGTTGAGCGTTTTTCTTACAGCCTTTGCAACCTCTTAAAATGTTAACCTCGTCGCGGTGAACGGTGATGGGCAAGCCCTCTGAACCGTCCAATTGTACTTTTAATTTTCCGGTCAGTAGGCTGACATCAACAACAGTGCCTTTGCCTTCGGGAGTGTCAACGTAACTACCGTTTCGCGGCGTGATTTTATCTAAATGCTCGTAAGCATCTTGCTCATATTTCAAACAACACATCAATCTTCCGCAGGTGCCCGAAATTTTGGTCGGGTTCAAAGAAAGACCTTGCTCTTTTGCCATTTTGATGGAAACAGGTTGAAAATCGCTCAAAAATCTTGAACAACAAAAAGGCTGTCCGCAAATTCCCAAACCGCCCATCATTTTTGCTTCATCTCTGACGCCAATTTGACGCAATTCGATTCGTGTGTGGAACTGGCTTGCTAAATCTTTGACCAATTCTCTGAAATCAACTCTGCCGTCAGCAGTGAAGAAGAAAAGAATTTTTGTTCCGTCAAAGGTAACCTCAACGTCGACAAGCTTCATTTCCAAACCGCGTTCGAGGATTTTCTTCTCGCAAAACTCGAAAGCAACTTGTTCTTTTTCGCGGTTTTCACGCATCTTTTTAAGGTCATCCTCATTTGCAGGGCGTACAACCTCTTTTAACTGACCGATAATACTTGAATCAGGCACGTTATGGTTTTCGCTTGCGACCTCACCGCATTCAGTTCCTCTTGAAGTGGTGACAATAACGTATGAACCCGCTGAAAACTTCTTTCCTGCAGGGCTGAAAGAATATATGCGTCCGTCAGAACGGAATTTTACTCCGATAACTTCAACCATTAGATTACTCCTTATAAATAATGAGAAAACAAAAACTTCTCACAACATAATATATTATCACAAAATTGTCAAAAATTCAATAGTTATGTATTGGCGTAATAAAAAAATTAAGAAGAAAAAGCGGTCGATTTTTGTTAAATCCGACCGCTTTTGAATTGTGGTTATAAGTTTTCAAAAATTTCAGCACAAATACAAGTTGAAATAAGTGAAATGGAGAGCGGAGGTCCGACGTGACGGCGGAACTCAAGTTCAGTATTTTCTGTGATTTTTAAAAGTCTCGTCACAGTTGAAATTGAAAGTTCTGAGGTGCCGTTAGCGCTTTTTAAGGCTTCTTTTTGTGAAATCAACCGCAATTCACCTAAAAATGCCGTAAAGCCCAAACGGTCCTTTTCAAAGCCTTGAATAATTTTAAGTGCTTTTATACGGTCGCGGTTTTTAACGGCGGATAAAAATTCTTTTGCTTCTTCAACTGATTTCGAAGCACCGCTTGATAAAATTTCTAAAGCTTTGCCCACGTTTCCGTGAGAAATTTCCAAAGCTTCGTCAATGTCACTTTCGAGTTTATCGGTTTTTAAGGCGATATATTGTTTTGCTTCGGTAATATCGGGGTTGGAAATAGTCAGGGTTACACAGCGTGAGCGGACGGTCGGCAAAAGCGAGGCGGCGTTTTCGCAAATGAGTATAAAAATCATAAATTCGGGCGGTTCTTCAAGCACCTTTAAAAAGGCGTTTTGAGCCGGCTCATTCATTTTGTCACAGTCGGTCAGAATGTTGACTTTCCGCTTCGATTCAATCGGCATAATAAAAGCGTTGTAACGAATTTCACGCACTGTATCAATTTTAAAGGTTGCGCCATCGGGTGTATATGTCAACACATCACAGTGACCGTCTTTTTCGGTAAGGTCACAAGTTCGGCATTTTCCGCAAGGTTTTAATGAAGTATCGGCTTCGCAAACCGCAGCGGCGGCAATAATTCTTGCCAAGGTATGACGACCCGAGCCTTCAGCACCCTCAATAATAAAGGCGTGCGGAAAGCGTCCGCTTGAAACGATGCTTTTTAAAGTTTCTTTAATTTCGCGGTTGCCTAAAAAGGAGTCTATCATTTTCACCCTCCGAATTGTGTATTGTTTAAAAGTTTATTTTGGTGGAGTAGAGCAGAAAATATGTGTTTCAAAACCTGATTTGGGTTTGAACGATTTGGTTGTGCTCTCCCAGCTGAGCTACGTCCCCATAATAGGCGGGAATCCGCCTTTGAGTTTATGTTGTGTTTAACCTTTAACGGTTCAATCTTTTCCTTGCATACCTGACCACAGAAAAATAATGATTTGTGCGGGGATGCCGACAATGAACAAAAGCCACAGTTTTAACCATAAAAATGTGATAAAAAGAGAGCCTAACGTTGTCCAAAGAAGAGCAGAAATAATGAGATAATTCCGTCTTGTGTTAAACCAAATAGAATTGAAAATCAACCAGACAGTAAAGCTTACCGGTGCGGCATAAGCAAAGCATAACCAATGTTGATTTAAAGGTGTAACAGTGTCAAGAATGAAGAAAACAACCGTTGCTATTAACCAAACAAGCATTATACACATTGAGGTAATAATGGCACGACGGCGGAATTTTTTACGGCTGACTGCCACCTTTTTTAGTTCTGCGTTTTGGTGGTCACTTTCCAATAAATAGTCAACAGTGACACCTAAAATCTCTGCTATGGATTTAATTACCGCAACATCGGGCAAGGATTCACCGCGTTCCCATTTTGAAACTGCCTTGTCGGAATAATTGAGCTTTTCTGCCAACTGTGCTTGTGTCAGACCTTTTTCCTTACGGAGAAGCACTATGTTATCAGCTATAATGTTTTTTAAATCCTTCATTTTGTCACCCGATTTGTTCGAAAACTTTCTCTACTGCCGTTTAATTCAAATACAGTATAACACACTTTTTATGCTATTGCAACCCTTGATTTAAGCGGGATTCTACTAACGGTAGATATGACAAAAATCGACTCTACCGGCGTTGTTTTAAGTGTATACACGAAACCTTCAACAGTTGAGTGACTAAATCGGAGGTTTGGTGTATCATAATACCGTTGAAAAACACTCGCACAAAAAAGGAGACTCTCAATATGAATGAATTTGTGATTTTTACTGACTCGGCTTGTGACCTGGGCCCTAAGCATTTAAACGATATAGGTGTAAAGCACATAAGCCTTACGTTAGTTTACGACGGAGATATAACAGAATATAAAAACGACGATGTAAACCCCAAGGAGTTTTACGATAAAATGCGTGGCGGTGCAACTGCAAAGACATCTGCTGTAAACTCTGAAGCTTTTTGTAGTGCTTTTCGTGAAGAATTGGTTAAGGGTAACGATGTTTTATATATAGGTTTTTCATCGGGTTTAAGTACGACTTATAATTCAGGGCGTTTGGCTGCTGAAGAATTAAAGGAAGAATTCCCTGAAAGAAAAATTATTGCCGTTGATTCACTTTCCGCTTCTGCAGGATTCGGTATGCTTTTGGGTTTGGCGGTTAAAGAGAAGAACAAAGGTGCAACCATTGAGGAAGTTGCTAAATTCGTCGAGAACACAAGACTTCACCAGTGCCATTGGTTTACTGTTGACGATTTGGTTTACTTAAAACGCGGTGGCAGAATAAGCCCTACTGTTGCATTCGTTGGTGGTTTGCTCGGCATTAAACCCGTGTTGCATATGGATGATGAGGGTCATCTTATTAACGTAACTAAAGTTCGCGGACGTAACGCCGCAATTCAGGCTTTGGCTGACAAATTTGGTGAGTTGGCAATTGATAAAACCTCGGGTCCCGTGTATATTTGTCACGGTGACTGTGAGGATGATGCCAACACTTTAGCAAAAATTATTAAGGACACTTATGGTGTAGAGGTTGAATGTACTGTATATACCGGTCCGGTTATCGGTGCACATTCAGGCCCCGGTACGCTTGCCCTATTCTTTATCGGAAAGGAAAGGTAGAATGACAAGGACTAAGCTTTCTGACCGCAAGTTACCCGATTACACCCGTGGCGAAGAGCTTTTTAATATGATTTCGCACATTACGGGTGGAGCTTTCGGGATTGCGGCGTTGGTGCTGTGTGTAGTTGTGTCGGCTTTGCATGGTGATGCTTACGCGGTTGTCGGCAGTGCAATTTACGGTGGCTCAATGGTTCTTTTATACACTGTTTCGAGTGTTTATCATGGGCTTAACGCTAATATGGGCAAAAAGGTTATGCAGGTTATTGACCACTGTACCATTTATTTACTGATTGCAGGTACGTATACTCCGATTTTGTTCACGGCAATTCGCCGCGAGAGTGTTGTTACAGCATGGGTGTTGTTTTCGGTTGAGTGGGGATTTGCCGTTTTGGCGGCAACACTGACAGCAATTGACCTTAAAAAATATGATAAATTTTCAATGATTTGTTACATTGGAATGGGGTGGGGTATTGTTTTTGCCGCAAAATCCGTTATCAAAGCGGTACAGCCTCAAGGAATTCTGCTTTTGTTGTTAGGCGGTATTTCTTATACAGTTGGTGCAGTGCTTTACGGCATCGGCAAGAGACATCGGTATATGCATTCGATTTTCCACATTTTTGTGGTAGTGGGAAGCATATTACAGTTTTTCAGCATCCTGTTTTATATGTTGTAAATTTAATAAATCTTTGTTTTGATGAATAAGTTCGGTAAAATGAACGATAAAAACCTCCTATGGTAGAAAAACTACTATAGGAGGAGTTTTTTTATATACGAAAGCTATCAAAATATTAAAGAAAACAAATTAGAAAAACCAAAGCTAAAGAAATAAGGGTGTGCCAAACGAGAAATCTGAGAAAATATGGATTAACAAAAAGACACATAGCTTTAACGTTTGCTAAAACGCGAATACAACGAAAAACAAAACTGACATCACTTTAAAAGTGATGTCAGTTTCTTGTTTTAAATTTAATTGTTGGCGTTAGTGGAATTGTTGTTTTGGGACGTAGTAGTTGTTCCTTTATACGAGTTTAAAATTACTGTGATTTTTGTATCAACATTAATTCTTGTTTCTTGTTCAGGATTGGTTGCAATGACAACGCCCGGGGTTGCCGTATCGTCATATTTTTCCTCAAACTCAATATTTTCGTATGAATATCCTGCTTTAAGAAGCTCAAGCAATGCGGCCTCCTTTTCAAGACCGACAACGCTAATCATTGTGGTTGTGGAAGGTCCTAAACTTATCACAACTTCAATAGTTGTTCCGACTTCAACCACTTCGCCTGCTTTCGGACTTTGGCTGATAATCTGACCTTTTGCATATTCTTCACTGTATTGTTTTGAAGAAACTTTGAATTTGATGTCATCAATGTAGTTTGCGTCAGTGCAGACATCAGTAAATTTTCTGCCGACGAAGCTTACAAGTTCTAATTTTCCGGTTTCGGTAATTTCAAGCTTGCTGGTGGGTGCTTCGGTGCTGAATGTCATACTGCTGAAGTTGTTGCTTGGAGTTGAGTTGGTGCTCGGGTCATCTTTGTTGAACACACCCATAAGAGAAGCAATAAACAAAACAACAACTGCAAGCAAAAATGCGGTTACGATACCTGCAACGAGTCCGTACATTTTGCCGGTGTTTTTGCTTTGCTTTTGAGTACGGCGACGTTCCGGACGTTCCACAGCGTCAGGCTCCGGTTGGGGTTTTGTGTGGACAGCCTTTATAGTTGTTGTTGCGGATGTTACCGATGAAATAGAAAGGCTTTGACGCATACTGTCGATTTTTTGGGTACGGTCTTGCGGAAGTACCTGTAAGGCGTTTGCCAAGGTTTCTAAAACTGCTTTCGGTATTTCACGGGCGATTTTTGCCGGAATTGTCATATTATCGTCTTCAAGACGGTCGGTAGCCTCGGGTGGCGGATTGCCTACAAGAGTGCGGTAAATTGTTGCCGCAAAGGCATAAATGTCGGTCCAAGCACCTTGAGTTCCGGCGGCACCGTATTGTTCAACAGCGGCAAAACCAGGAAAAAGTTGAGATGTTAAAGCACTTTTTGCGGTGCGACACTCAGCAATACAAAAACCGCTCAAACGAAGTTTGCCGTCTTTTCCCACAATAAGTGTGTCCGGCGAAATGCCTCGGTGGATAACGCCTGATTTATGTAATGCCGAAATGGAAGCAACCAACGGGGCAAAAAGACTTCTTGCCTGGTCCCATTTAAGAAGACCGCCGTTACGCATCAAAAATTCTCTTAATGAAATGCCGGGAACGGCACGGGTGATGCGATAGGCTGTGTTGTTTGCTTCTCTGACATCTAAAACATCGAACAATGCCGGAAGTTCGTTAAGTTTGAACAACTCACGTGAAAGTTCCACAAATTTTGTGAGAGCATCATTGAAACTGTATTCAGAGCCTGAAAGCATTAAAACGGTGGCACCGTCAACATCACGCTCGCAAAGGCCCAAAGGCAAAAATTCACGAACATTTACTGTGGTGGCTGTTACGGTATCATAGCCGATATAGGTGACACCTTCACCGTTAGAATCGGTCACTTTTCCAATGAGGTAACGGGAATTGAGCACAAAACCGGGTTTTAAGAAAAGAGGGTTGGTTGGCTCGTCGGGGTTATATCCGCAAATAGGACATTTACCCTCGATTACCTTTTCATTCATACAGCCGTAGCAAAGATTAGTAGGAGTTATCATAATTACTTCCCTTTCGATAATGATTGTAGAACGTGGAAACGCAAGACGTTTCCACAAAAGCCGATAAATCGGCTTTCAAGCAA
>JAZOQN010000050.1:0-18743 GCA_045656125.1 Acutalibacteraceae bacterium | reverse complement strand
TCCTTCAGCGCGTCATCACCGACGTTGGGGATGTCGCGGGTGATCTCTTCCGGCCCGAGCTTGGTGTCGCGGGACTCGACTTCGTATTCCTCGACGTGAATCGAGGTGTAGACGTCGTCACGCACGATCTTCTCGTTAATGAGAACGGCGTCTTCGTAGTTATAGCCTTCCCAGGTCATAAAGCCGATAAGAGCGTTTTTACCCAAGGAAACTTCACCGGTAGCAGTAGCGGGACCGTCAGCAATAACCTCACCCTTAACTACCTCTTGACCAACATTTACGATGGGCTTCTGGTTAATACAGGTGCCGTGGTTAGAACGCAAGAACTTGATAAGCTCATACTCGTCAATTTCACCGGTAGCGGTCTTGATTTTAATTAAATCAGCCGAAGCGGCAACAACAGTACCGGCATTTTTAGCCAATACTACAACGCCCGAGTCAACAGCTGCCTTATATTCCATACCGGTACCGACAAACGGATTCTCGGTTTTGAGAAGCGGAACAGCCTGCTTCTGCATGTTCGAACCCATCAAAGCACGGTTGGTATCATCGTTCTCCAAGAACGGAATCATAGCAGTAGCTACAGAAACAACCATCTTCGGAGAAACGTCCATATAGTCAATCTCAGAACCCTTGGTTTCAACAAACTGGTCACGGAAACGGCCGTTTACACGCTCGTTAACGAAGTGACCCTCTGCATCCAACGGCTCATTAGCCTGAGCAACGATAAACTCGTCCTCTTCATCGGCTGTCATATACTGAACTTCATCAAGCACACGGCCGGTAGCCTTGTCAACCTTTCTGAAAGGAGTCTCAATAAAGCCATATTCATTGATTTTTGCGAAGGTTGCGAGGTAAGAAATAAGTCCGATGTTAGGACCTTCCGGAGTCTCGATAGGACACATACGTCCATAGTGACTATAGTGAACGTCACGAACTTCGAAACCTGCACGGTCACGCGACAAACCGCCGGGACCTAAAGCAGAAAGACGACGCTTGTGAGTCAATTCAGAAAGCGGGTTGGTCTGGTCCATAAACTGAGACAACGGTGAAGAACCGAAGAACTCTTTAATAGCAGCAACAACCGGACGGATATTGATAAGGCTCTGCGGAGTGATAATATCCATATCCTGAGCCTGCAATGTCATCTTTTCACGGATTACACGCTCCATACGGGAGAAACCGATACGGAACTGGTTCTGCAACAACTCACCAACGCAACGGATGCGACGGTTTCCAAGGTGGTCGATATCGTCAATATTGCCCACACCGTGAGGAAGACCTAAGAAGTAGTTTACAGAAGCAAAAATATCATCCAAGGTAATATGCTTCGGGCAAAGCGCGTCAAGGTTATCAATAATAGCCTCTTTTACAGCATCACCCTCGTTGTTTTCGAGAATATCTTTCAATACGCTGAAAACAACCTTTTCCTTGATTTTCAAATCGGTTACATCAAAGTCAACAAAATCGCTAATGTTAACCATACCGTTGGAGATAACTTTAACTTCAACGCGGTCACCCTCGTTCTCAAGAACGTCAAGGTAAACCTCTGAAACACCCTTCTTCTCCATTTCGGCTGCTTTTTCACGAGAAATTGTCTCGCCTACTTCAGCCAAAATTTCACCGGTCATGGGGTCAACAACAGGACGCGACAAAACCTTGCCAACGATACGTGCACCGATGGCTAACTTCTTATTGTATTTAAAGCGACCGACTCTGGACAAATCATAACGGCGGTCATCAAAGAACAACTGCTCCAAATGAGTCTGAGCACCTTCAACGGTTGCAGGCTCGCCGGGACGAAGTTTCTTGTAAACTTCAATCAAAGCATCATCTGTATTGGTTGTGGTGTCCTTCTCAAAGGTAGCGGTCATACGCTCGTCCTCACCGAGAAGTTCGCTCATTTGGAAATTAGTCTCAATACCCAAAGAACGTACAAAGGTAGAAAGCGGGAGCTTTCTGTTCTTATCTATACGAACATAAAGTGCACCGTCTTGAGCAGTTTCATACTCCAACCATGCACCGCGGTTAGGGATAACGGTTGAAGAGAACAATTTACGGCCGGACTTATCAATAGTACAGTCAAAATAAACACCGGGAGAACGAACGAGCTGAGAAACAACAACACGTTCAGCACCATTGATAACAAAGGTACCACTGTCGGTCATTAAGGGGAAATCTCCCATAAAGACCTCATTCTCCTTAATTTCACCGGTTTCCATATTCTGCAAGCGGGCAAGGACACGCAAAGGTGCAGCATAAGTTGCATCTCTCTCCTTGCACTCTGCAACAGTATACTTGGGTTTATCGTCTAAACGGTAGTCGATAAAATCAAGCACCAAATTGCCGGTATAATCGGTGATTGAAGACATATCTTCAAAAACTTCCTTAAGGCCTTGTTTCAGGAACCATTCGTAAGAATCCTTCTGAATTTCAATGAGGTTAGGCATATCTATAACTTCATTGATTTTCGAGAACGTCATTCTTTCGTTCTTTCCGAGTTTAACGGGTTTAGCATTCACCGTTTGAGCCATAGGCTTTGTTCACTCCTTATCATAATAAACGCGTGGCGGCAATAAGCGAAAAATGCCGTCAAACCGCATAATTTAGCGTGTGTTTTGTGCATAAATTTTTGTACACAAGGGTATTATATCGCACATTAACCCACTATTTAAGCAGTATAAGATTATATAACAGTTTTTTCAAGATGTCAACCCCTATTTCCTAAAAAATGTTAAATTTTTCAAATTATTTTAAAATGACATTTTCTAGGGCTTTCAAAATCAAAATTTCACAACAAACAAAAGCCATTTACCACTTTACACCCTGCCGTTTTTTTGGTATACTAAACATGATATATTGTTGTTAACATTAAAAAGGATGTTGAACTATGACTGTACGCCAAATGCAGGACGAAATCCTGCGCTTAAAAAAAGAACTTGACGTGTGCATTTTAGCCCACGCTTATCAATCACGCGATGTGATTGAAATTGCCGATTTTATGGGTGACTCATTTGGATTGAGCGAGCAAGCCGCCAAAGCACCGCAAAAAACCATTATTATGTGCGGTGTTCGTTTTATGGCAGAAACGGTTAAAATCCTCTCCCCCGAAAAAAAGGTTATACTCTCTGCACAAAAAGCCGGTTGCCCAATGGCAGAACAAATGACGGTTAATTCTATAAAGGAACTCAAAAAACAATACCCAAACGCTGCAGTGGTTGCCTACATAAACACCACTGCTGAATTAAAAACTGTGTGCGATGTTTGTGTCACATCTGCTTCTGCTTTAAAGATTGTTAAAAGTCTTCCGCAAAAAGATATAATTTTCATTCCTGACATTAATTTAGGCTCATATATAGCCTCAAAATGTCCCGATAAAAATATTATCACGGTAAATGGCGGTTGCCCATATCACGCAAGCGTTAAAATTAATGATGTTGAAAACGCAAAGTCCGCCCACCCTGACGCTTTATTCCTTGTTCACCCCGAATGTAAAACAGAAGTTGTGGCAAAGGCTGATTTTGTAGGAAGTACAACCGCTATTATAAAATACGCCAAGGAAAGCGATAAAAAAGAATTTATCATCGGCACCGAAAACAGTATCGTAGAATATATGCAGTATGAGTATCCGGATAAACTGTTCTATCCCGTATCCCCCTCACTTATTTGCCGTGATATGAAACTTACCACTCTGCCGGAAATTTACAACTGTTTAAAGGGTACTGCCGGCGAAGAAATCATTTTAAATGAAGATATAAGAATCAAAGCAAAACATTCTATTGATGAAATGTTGAGGTTAGGATGAGTAAAAAAGTATTAATAGCATTAAGCGGCGGTGTAGACTCGTCGGTTGCGGCACACTTGATGCTGGAACAGGGTTATGAATGTATCGGTGCCACAATGCAATTACTGGACAACGCCGAAAATCAGATTTCCGATGCAAAGTCGGTTGCCGACCGATTGGGGATTCCGTTTTATGCATTTGATATGCGAAAAGATTTTCGCAAGAAAATTATTGACGCGTTTATCGAAAGTTATGAAAACGGTGAAACACCCAACCCTTGTGTTTTGTGCAACCGCGAAATGAAGTTCGGACTGTTGCTCGAAAAAGCAACCGAATTAGGTTGTGACTTAATTGCAACGGGGCATTATGCCAAAATTGAAAAATCAAACGGCAGATATATCCTAAAAAAAGCCGAATCCTTGGAAAAGGACCAATCCTATTTTTTGAATTTGCTTTCTCAAGAGCAACTAAGCAGGATTGTATTTCCGTTGGGCAGTTATAATAAAGATGAAATTCGTAAAATTGCCGAAGATTTAAATTTGGTAACCGCCAAGAAAAAGGACAGTCAGGACATCTGCTTTGTGCCTGACGGCGACTATATTAAGGTAATTGAAGAATACACAAATAAATCCTACCAAAAAGGCAACTTTATAGATACCAACGGTAACGTATTGGGTCAACACCAAGGACTTATCCGTTACACAGTCGGTCAACGAAAAGGTTTGGGTGTGGCATTCGGCAAGCCGATGTATGTAAAATCAAAATGTGCCGAAAGAAACGAAGTCACTCTTTGTGAGGACAGTGAACTGTACTCTGATACCCTAAAGGTAACCGACCTTAACTGGATAGCATTTCTCACTCCGCCAGAAAGTTTCAAATGTGCCGTCCGTATTAGATACCGCCATACCGAGCAACCCGCAACCGTAGCCGTGCAAAACGGTGTTACCACAGTGAAATTTGAAACACCGCAACGTGCTGCAACGTTCGGACAGTATGCCGTTTTTTATGACGGTGACACAGTGTTGGGTGGCGGAACAATTTTATAAACTCTCATAAACCCAAAATAAAAAACAGAGCAAGGAATAAATTCCTTGCTCTGTTTTTTATTTACCCAAATGTGTAATTTTCCAAATAAGTGTTCTGAATTTTCGGTATGCGGCGGTTATCCAACGTTTTGCTATATATTTCATAATACCGCAACGGAAAAAGTTTTCCGGGACATCGTAAAGTATTTCAAACTGCAACTGAGCATTAACCAAGTCACTCGGTTTTTCAAGGTCAACTCTCACCTGCGGGTCATTTCCCATAAAGACAATTTTGTTTTTAAGGAATACGCCGTTTGTACGTGGCTTATGAATTTTATACCCTATTTCATTGCCGTCGGTGTCAATAAACTTTGCCTTAAAATCGGTCAATGTAACGGTTCCGCTCGCAACGGGGTCTAAACGGACAGCCATAATTCCCTTGTACTTTGAAATATTTGTACAGTTGATAATCCAACTTCCGTTTTCACAAGAAAATTCCAACTTTAAAGGCTTGTGCGTGCCAAAACCCGAGCCATCATCAACCAACACCATAACCTCACGGATTTTAGCGTTGTCGCGGTTAGGCGAATCGGCATTAAACAAAAATCCGCCGACCTCCGTTTTCGGCACAAGCAAATCTTTTTCAGTGAATTTACTTTGAATGTAAGCGTGATTTTTCTTCCATTCCTTGTTTGAATGTAGGGTGGCTGAGCTTTCGGCATTAATCCACATACGGTAAACGCCCGTAACCTCCGGCACATCAGCCACACCGCAGAAAAATGCACACTTCATCAAAAAGTCCCAGTCTTCAGTGGTGGTAAGACTCTCGTCAAAACGAATATTAAGTACATTATAAACAAAAGACGGGAACGCAAGACTAAATGTAGGGCAATGATTAACCGACAGTTGCTCAACCATTTCAAACGGTGAACAGTAAACCGTTCTAAAACCTGAAATTGAGGTTAAAATCTTTTGACCTTCGCTGTTTTCGGTAACCTTCCAATCCTGTGCGGCACAGTATGAATGGAAAATCTTACCCGCATTGTCCTTCTCTAAAGAGTGGAACGATTCAACCCAGTTATCAAAAACCAAATCGTCATCATCCAAAATAGAAATGTAGCGCCCGCTTGCCGCTTCAAAACCGCGGCTCAACGGTGTAGTACGGTTACCTCCGGTAACCTCAACCAAACGCACCTTGCCGTCCATATAATCAGGCAGATTGCCGATGATGGAATTCACCGACTCTCTTCCCTCATCACTTAAATTGTGACCCATTATAAGCACTTCAAAGTCCAAGTCAGACTGACCTGAAAGACAAAGCAACACCTCGCTCAAGGCTTCAGGACGGTCACCCCTTGTTCTCATTATAACCGACAAAAACGGTGCATTTTCAGAGTATTTAATTTTGCCGTTCAAGAACTTCTCAAGATTTTCGCGACCGACTTCCTCAGCCAACCCATCAAAATACTGACGGACTAAACTGGAGGCAGTATTATCTTGTATCTTATTCATAACACACCTCTTTTGTTAATAACGGTTTAAGGAATAACCCCACTCAGTAAACGAGGCAATTTTATGGTCTTTGTCAAGACGCTCGGTAAGTAACCCGTTTTCTTTACGGCGGTAAAACTCTGCGGCGGCCTTTTTCTGTTGCTCACTGCCCTTTTCAAAAAGTTCCAAAAAGCGTTTTAATCTCGCATCATCAGAATACTTATACGCCATAAGCAATGCCGCTTCGGCAGAATAATAAAGTTCCGCGTTAGTCGGCTGAACACCGCCCTTATCGTCAATACGTTTGGCGTGATAAACAAAAGCACGCGGACGGTAAATAACCTTATATCCGTTCAAACGAAGTCTCCACGAAAAGTCAACATCGTCACAGTAAAGGAAAAAGTTTTTCTCATCAAGTCCGCCCAACTTTTTAAACACAGCCGACGGAATGATAACACAAGCCATAGCACCCCAAGGTTCTTCACCGGTTTTTAAATCAAAAATCTTCGGATGCTCTAAAGGACACTGCCTTGCCTCAACCATACCGACGTTTTCCATTATCTCATAAGGCTTCATCATTTCAAGGAAAAATTCAGGGCAAACAATAACATCGGGGTTCATTGCAAGTAAATATTCAGCCTTGCACGTTTCAAACATTACGTTCTGTCCCTTTGATGTGCCCGAGTTGAAGCCGAAAAACATATACTCTAAATTAAAAAACTCACCATATTCTTTATTGTATTCAGCGATTTTTTCTTCGGTAAAAATCGGCTCGGCAGAAGCATCGCCATAGCAAATATCAATAAACTCAATAGGACCGTTTTTTGATTTTGAAACCTCAACAGCCTTTGCAATACTTGCCAAAGATTTTTCCAAATTTTCAATTTCGTTATAATAAAGAATTGTTTGCAATCTTAATGTGGTTTTTTTCAAAACTCCACTTCCTTTAAACAACAATCATTTTTTAAACTTAAATAATTATATAAAATTCCTCTGTAAATGTCAACAAATGTTGAATTTAGAGCAATTTTACACGTTTTATTATTAAAGAAGCACCAAATCCTACCAAAAATCCGGTTATTACTCCCGCAACCAACAAAAACGGAAGATAAAACATTACGGCTTTAAATCCTATTACAATTAATGCCGCCAAAAGCTGACCTACGTTATGTGCCGCAGCACCCGCAACGCTAACACCTACTGTAGAAAACACCGGTGCTTTTTTTACAAGACACATAACGATAAGACTTAATATTCCACCTGATAATGCGTAAATAATACTCATAGCGTTGCCGAACAAAATACCAACCAACAGTACCCTTGCAATATTGATAGCTAAAGCCGGTAAAAGCCCCTTTTTATAAAGTAAAACCAACGCCACAATGTTGGCTAACCCCAATTTTATTCCCGGAATGCCAAAATTAAACGGTATCAGCATTTCCACATATCCGCAGATGATTGCCAAACCTAACATTGCGCCGTAAAAGGCGGTTTTCAAAGTCGATTTCATTCAACCACCTCCACAATCATTCGGTGCGGCAGGCAAACCACAGTTTCACCAGTTTCATTAACCGCAACGTGACTGACACAGTATTTATCCGGACAGTCTGCCACCGTAACCGATACCTTTCCGTCAAATATCGCCACAATATTAACTCCACGCTCTGTTTTAACCTCAATCTCTTGGTCAGTGGAAATCGAATACGTGCCAAAAACCTCACCGTCAACCGTTATTACAACCTGCTTGCCCTCGGTTTTAAACAGGAAAAAACACAAAAACAAAATGACTGCCAAAACAATAATCCCGACCGACAAAATCATATCACCCTTTTTTACCATTTTGACATCACCTCACTTAAAATACTTTAAATTAAAGTTTACCATATATTTCATAATATTGCAACTTTCGATTAATTCACATCTATGATTATTATTAACATTTTCAGCCAAAAATCATTAAAACAACTATCGAGGTAATGATGAAAAAAGTATTAATTGTTTTACTGTGCAGTTTATTAATTTTATTATCTGTCGGGTGCGGGCAAAATGTTTACCCGTTAACCAAAACTGAATTTATGCTCGACACCGTAATATCAATCACTATTTATGACGGTGACCCCGATGCTTTAAACGGAGCTATAACTCTTTGTAAAAAATACGAAAACCTTTTAAGCAAAACAGTTCAATTGAGTGACGTATATAAAATCAACCACTCAAACGGAGCACCCGTCAGTGTTTCACCCGACACTGCAGAGCTTTTGAAAACTGCACTCGACATTGCAAACAAGTCCGACGGTGCTTTTGACCCCACTGTTTTGCCGTTAGTTGAGGTTTGGGATGTAAGGAACCGCACCAATCCACCAAAGGACAGTGAAATAAAAGAGAAGTTAGATTATGTAAGCTATAATAATATCATAATTAACGGCAATACAATAACCGCAAAAAATGATGCCCAAATTGACCTCGGTGGGATTGCCAAAGGCTTTATTGCGGATAAAGTTAAACAATATTTAATGTCAAACGGTGTCACAAGTGCCGTTATAAATTTGGGTGGTAACACCTTGTTAATCGGTAGCAAACAAAATGAAGATTTTTCGGTCGGTCTGCAAAAACCGTTCGGTAAAAACGGCGAGATTTCAGCCGTATTAAATTTATCAGACAAAACTATTGTCACCTCAGGAATTTACCAACGGTATTTTGAGTTTGAAAACAAAATTTACCATCATATTATCGACCCTAAAACCGGTTACCCTGCTGACAACGAAATTACCTCCGTGACAGTGATAACCGACTCATCAACCATTGCCGATGGTCTTTCCACCGCCTGCCTGAATTTAGGAATCAACAAAGGCTCTGAACTTGCAAAGCATTATAACGCCGAATTAATATTTATTGACACCGACGGTAACCTTACCTTAACCGACGGATTAACTCAAACAGTTATAGACAGTCAACCGCATATCTCTTTAAAATAAACAAATGAAATAAGATAAGCCGACCTAAAAGGTCGGCTTTAATTTTAAAATTATTCCTTTGCTTTTTCCAATGCTTTTTTGATAAGCTCTACATAGTGGTCAACTGCAATAGTGCAACCCGAAATTGTATCGGTTTTGCCCTCACCGTTAAGGTTAACTTTTTCCAATCCGTTTTCAACAACATATTTTTCAAAAAATGCAATTTCCTCATGCCATTGGTATTGTGAACCGCCTGCTTTCATATTATACTTGCCACTTTCTGAATGAGCCTTTTTTGTACCGTCATCCTGAAATTCGTCGTCACAATCAACCGAATACAGTTTGCCGTCCTTAATCACAATCTTAACTGTGGGCTTATAACCTTGGTCATCAAACTTACTTTCCGAAGCCTTATATTCACCGTCTTTATACTTAACCGTGGTAGAGCCGTTGTGGTCAGAAATAAGATTATCATCATCTTTTCCCATTTTACAAGCAGCAAGCGAAAGCATAAACATAGAAATCAAAGCAATGCAAATTAAACTTTTAAACTTTTTCATAAAAACACCTCAAATTTTATTTTCTAAAAATATATTTTGAGGTTTTTGAGCAATTATTCTTATCTTCAAATGTAAAATAATAGAAAAAAATCCTTGAATGAATTTCACTCAAGGATTTTATAATTTTTAAAATCTATCTCAAACCCAAATACGGTGCGGCATCTACCCGATTGCCGTTGATTCTCACCTCAAAATGAACATGAGGTCCGGTAGAATTTCCGGTTGAGCCAACCTTGGCAATTACCTGCCCTTTGGTAACCTTGTCGCCAACCTTAACATTGAGTTTACTGTTGTGTCCGTAAGCCGTTGCGGTTTTATCATCGTGCTGAATTACAACCAAATATCCGTAACCGCCGTTCCAACCCGAATAGGTAACAGTGCCGTCAAGTGCGGCATAAACATTCTTTCCTTTAGATGCCGAAATGTCGAGTCCTTTATGACCTCTTCCGTCACCCCAGAACGATGTTATGTAAACATTACTTGCAAAGTCGACAGGAAAATGCATCTTGGCTAAATCAGCGTGATAAATTGAACTTGCCAATTTATAACCCTTATAATAAACATAGTCACGTTTGTTGCCGTATTCTACGATTTTGTTAACCGCTTCGGTAATAACGGTGCTACTCAAGGTTTTTGTTTCAGACTTCTCGCCATTCACATAAATAACCTCGTCGGTCACTTTTTTCAACCCGTTTTTACCCTCTTGAAGCACCTTACTGTAATCGGTAGATTTTTCGTTATTATATTTTTTCTCGGTTTTATAAGAAATCTTTGCCTCGTACGTCACAGTTTTCTTGGTTACAATCTTTACTCCGTAATCACCGTTAACCAACGCGTCTGGATTGATTTTATTTTGCTCAAAAAAGTCTTTAGTAGTTCGAATATCGAGCGACTTTGTATTATTGGTAACCTCAACCAACTCTGCTCCATTGGCAGTGAACTTCTGGGTAAGTTCATCCAACAGTTTGTATACCTCATCTTTGGTTTCAGCAACAGCAACAAGACTGTTATCAACATAAACACCGCATGCGGTAATTACACCAATGTCTTCGCTTTTTACTGCCGAAACAATAGCTTCACCGTCTGTTATACTTTCAGGCAAAACCGACGCCTCAACAAAGTTCAACGCTGAAAGGTCTACATCACCGTAAACATCACATTCAATTGAATTTGCAATGCTTCCGGCTTGTGCCATATCTTCAATAAATCCTATTGACTTACCGTTAAATTTAACTTCAACCGCAGATACGGTAATCGCCTTTTCCTCTGACTTTCCGTTATTCAGCAAAAAAGCACAAAGCGTTACGCCTAAACTTATTAAAACGGCAACCGAAGCCACAACAATGCGGCCTTTTTTAGTGCCAAAAAACTTTAAAATTCCTTCAAATTTAAACAAATTATCACCCATACAAAAACTGCAATTTTCAAATTCTCGTGCATATTATGATTATACACCATCATTCAAAAATTGCAATAATTTAAAAGTTATTTAATCATCCAAATTATGTAAACTAATATTTTAGCATCTCGACTGTATATCCGTCTAATACCGGCAAATACTCCTCTGCCTCGCGTTTGGCATCAGCCAAATCGTGTTCCAAATAGTTTCCACACTCAATCTTGGAAACACCCGGCACATCACCCTTAAAGTCTTTTAAAAATTCAAAAGCATCATGCACTAAATTTATAACATCAAAAGGCTTAATATCTCTTACCAACAGATAAAAACCGGTACGGCAACCCATAGGTCCAAAGTAAATAATTCTGTCACGAAACTCACTGTTTCTGACAAAGGTTGCTACAATATGCTCAATTGTATGCATTGCAGGATTGTTAAGATAATTACCGCTGTTGGGCAATTTCATTCTAATATCATAGGTCACAATGTCCCCGTCAACACGCGAAGTGTAAATACCCCTTTGCAATTTGTTATGGTCAACCTCAAAACTTGCTATTCTATCCATTTCATCCTCTGCTTTCAAAATACATTTCATCGGTAATCCCGTAAACGTCAACATCATCAACACGACCGTTATAGTAAAAACCGTTCTTGGCACGTCCCTCAAACTCAAATCCTAATTTAAGCAACACCCTTGCCGAAGCGGTGTTTTGAGGTAAAAGTCTTGCAAAAACCCTTTGCACGCCAATGCGGTCAAACGCATAGCCCGTAAGTGCCTCGGCAACCTCGGTCGCAAAGCCGTGATTCCAAAGGTCACTCAAAATACTGTAACCGATTTCCGCCATTTTATAGTCACTGTCCATTGAAACATAACTGCAAGTGCCGATTACCTTCCCGCTTGCCTTTTCCTCTACCACGAAAAACATACATTTTCGTTTGCGGTAAAGAGAAATTTGGTAAGCAATGAACTCTTTGGTTTCCTTTAAATCCTCGTGCGGACTCCAAAGTGAAAACCTTGATGTTTCAGGACGACGGCAAAGCTCGTATAAATCTTCGGCATCACCCTTTTGCACCATTCTTATCTTCAAACGCTCGGTTTCAATAACAGGATACGGCACAAAATATTCATTATACAAAGCTTCACCCCCCTAAAATTTATTTTTAAAATTTAAAACAGTGTCATTTGGTTAGTATCGGGCAAGAAACTCAACGCTCCCACCGATTTAAGACTTTCAATAACCGATTTTGAAACGCCCGATTCAATCTGCAAATCGTCAATCGATAAGAAATTACCCTCGTCAACTGCTTTTTGAATATCGGCTGCCGCTTTTTCACCAACACCAGGCAAAACACCAATCGGCAAACGCATTTTGCCGTCTTCAACCAAGAATTTGCGTGAATGTGATTTCCTTAAATCAATCGGTAAAATCTCAATTCCACGACAAAGCATTTCGTTAAAAATCAAAAGGTTATCCAAAACACCTTTGTCCTTAACGCTGGCGGCGTTGCCTAAAAGTTTAATGTCATTAATACGTTTTATGACAGCCTCTTTGCCTTTAAGTAAAGTATCAACCTCAATATCGTCGGCACGAACGGTAAAGTATGCACAGTAAAACTCAACCGGTCGGTGCACCTTATACCAAGCCAAACGAAGTGCCGCAATCATATAAGCCGCGGCGTGAGCCTTCGGGAACATATATTTGATTTTATAGCAGGAATCAATATACCACTGCGGTACATTGTTGTCCTTCATAGTCTGAATATGCTCTTCCGTAAGGCCCTTTTTAGCCTTACCTTTACGAACAATTTCCATAATTTTAAATGCCATTTTTTTGGGAACGCCTTTATAGATAAGGTAAGTCATAATGTTATCACGGGTACCGATAACCTCGGAAATTGTGCATGTTCCGTTTTGAATCAACTCCTGAGCGTTGCCAATCCAAACATCAGTACCGTGGGAAAGACCCGAAATCTGCAACAAGTCGGAAAACGTCTTAGGTTTAGACTCAACGAGCATATCACGGACAAATTTAGTTCCCAATTCAGGCAAAGCATACGTTCCCGTTTTCGAGAAGATGTCACCCTCCGTAACGCCCAACGCCTTAGGTGAGCCGAAAAGACTCATAACATCGGGGTCACTCATTGAAACCGACAAGACAGGAATTCCGGTATATTCCTCCAAATACTTGTAAATTGACGGCACATCGTGTCCAAGTTCGTCAAGTTTTAGAATGTTATCGTGAATTTTATGGAAGTCGAAATGGGTGGTGACCATATCCGAATCAACCTTGTCGGCAGGGTGCTGAACGGGGCAGAAATCATAAATTTCCATATCCCTTGGAACAACAACCATACCGCCCGGATGCTGACCGGTGGTACGTTTTATAGCCGCACTGTCGATAGCCGAAGCCAATCTTGCTTCCTCGGCTTTGTTCATAACCTTGCCGTAATCCTCGGCATAATGTTTAACGTAACCGAATGCCGTTTTTTCGGCAACAGTAGCAATCGTACCTGCCTTAAAAACGTTTTCAGAGCCAAACAGTTCTTCAGTATACTTATGAACAAGCGGCTGGACTTCACCCGAAAAGTTTTGGTCAATATCAGGGACTTTATCTCCGTCAAAGCCTAAGAATGTTTCGAACGGAATATCGTGTCCGTCGCGGTTATATTCTTCACCGCATTTTGGGCACTTTTTAGACGGTAAATCAAATCCCGAACCAACCGAGCCGTCAAGTATAAACTCACTGTTTTTACACTTCGGACAGACATAGTGCGGAACTAACGGGTTAACTTCTGAAATGCCTGCCATTGTAGCGGCAAAGGACGAGCCAACCGAACCTCGCGAGCCAACTAAATAGCCCTTGCTTTCGGAATACTCTACCAACTTTTGAGCCGTAACATACATAACCGAGAAACCGTGACGGATAATCGAATCCAACTCACGTCCAAGACGTTCTTTTACAACCTCGGGTAACGGGTCGCCGTAGATTTCATGTGCTCTGCGGTAGGTTTTTTCGGTCAAAATATCGTCCGAGCCTTCAATTTTAGGCGGATAGTTGCCACTCGGTACTGCGCGGACATTTTTATCTATCATTTCGGCAATTTTCTGAGGATTATCTACTACAACCTCTTTTGCCCTTTCACCTAAATACGAAAATTCCTCTAGCATTTCGTCGGTAGTTTTAAAGTAAAGAGGTGCTTGGTCTTCAGCATCGGTAAAGCCTTGACCTGCCATTAAAATTGTACGCAACCTTGCGTCTTCAGGGTCAAGGAAATGCACGTCACCGGTTGCGACAACGGGTTTGCCCAATTTGTCGGCAATTTTTATGATTTTGCGGTTGAAATCGAGCAATTCTTCCTCGGTATTTACCGTGCCGTTGCGAAGCATAAACATATTATTGCCTCTTGGCTGAATTTCTAAATAATCGTAAAATTCTGCTAATTTTAAGATTTCCTCATCCGATTTTCCGTCCAAAATTGCGCGGAAAATTTCACCCTGCTCACAAGCCGAGCCTATTATCAATCCCTCACGGTATTTACTAAGCACCGATTTTGGAATAAGCGGACGTGCCGGACGAGGCTTTGACGGATTAGCCTTGTTAAAGGTTTTCAAATAATAATTTAAATTCGAATACGAAATCAATCGGTAAAGGTTTTTCAAACCCGCCTGATTTTTAACCAGAATTATTTGGTGATAACGGGTAAGCGTTGTCGAATCAACTCCGCCGTCAATACCATCGGGAATTTCCTGACCGTCAATATCGTTAACAAAATAATCTTCGACGCCGTAGATAATCTTAAAGTCGGCATCCTCATTATCGCTCATAATATCGTCGTACGCACTCATAGCATCAGGAAATGCCTGAACAACACCGTGGTCGGTAATCGCAACCGCCTTATGCCCCCACTTAAAAGCACGCTTAACAATGCTCTTTACAGGTGAAACCGCATCCATTTGCGACATACTTGTATGCAAATGTAACTCAACACGGGTTTCCTCTGCCGTGTCGGTTTTAGCGGGTTTTTTCTTGACTGTTGCAAGTCCGTCCATATCAAGACAATAGTCCTTTTCCCAGTCATCCATTTGATAAACGCCGTGCACAATAACACAGTTTCCCTTTTTTAATGCATCGGATACAGCATCATACATATTGTTATTTATAAGCGTTTTTACGGTAATTGAATTAGTACCGTCATAAATCTGGAACTTTACGCGATAACCCGTACCCTTTTTTGTGGCAACAAGTTCACTGAAAAATACTTCACCCCATACAAGACAAGCGTCATCTTCGGGGTTGACTTGCGATAAAGGAATTAGCGAACCACTCAATTTTTTACCGTACACCTGCATAACGGTATCGGGCAAAATATCAGCATTTTCAGGTATTTGAAGTCCTACTACCTTACGACCTTCGACCTTGCTTTGCGAAGCACCGCCGTTACCGCCCGACTGCGAAACCTTAATAGGCTCTTGCTTGTATTCAGGGGCTTTAATCTCAACATTTTCAAGTTGTCCCGAAAATCTAACTTGAGCCTCAATACCAAAACGTTCAGCAATGATATTGCAAAACTGACGCTCAAAATTACACTCTTTTATAACTTCCATTCCACCGAATTTTAAAGTAATTTCGGTTACTGAATTCCTTTCAGCACCGTCTGAAACGTTAAACTCAGCACCGTTAAAATAACCGTTGAGCATAACATTAGATGCACGAAGTTCTAAAGCAATATCCTCTGCCGCCAAAGAGCTGTAACTTTCTTTGTTATACTTTACACTAAACTTCATACCGTTAAGTTTCAAAGCTAATGCAATATGGTCGGAAAGTTTAATGATTTCTGCTCTTTTTATGTATTCGGAAAAACTGCAACGGCAAAATATTTCTCTTTTATCGGTGTCAACATTACAGCACTCAATAAGGCCACCTTTGACATTGTCGTCAAAGCCGTCCAAAATACTGCCGAATACTTTATCTAACCGTTGCAATTCCATTTTTAACATCCTTTATAACTTTTCAATTTCTGCCATAAGTTCAGTCAAAAGACTGTCCTCAGGCACTTTTCGTAAAATCTCGCCTTTTTTAAATATTATGCCACATCCGTCACCACCGGCAACGCCAATGTCGGCTTCTTTTGCCTCTCCCGGACCGTTTACAACACAGCCCATAATGGCAACTGTTATGTTTTTATCACAATCTTTAAGTAGCTCTTCTGCTTTTTTAGCCAATTCAATAAGGTTAATTCTTGTTCTTCCACAGGTCGGACAGGAAACGATTCTAACCCCGTCATTACGAAGTCCCACTGCCTTTAAAATATCTTTAGCGGCGGCAACCTCTTTTATCGGCTCGTCGGTTAATGACACGCGAATGGTATCACCTATTCCGCGAAGCAAAAGACCACCAATGCCTGCTGCCGAGCTGATACTTCCCATACGTTCGGTACCTGCCTCGGTAACACCCACATGCAACGGATAACGACACCTTTCTGCCGCTTTTGTATAAGCCTCATACATAGTCGGCACTGTGGACGATTTCATCGATAAAACAATATCGTCAAAATCAAACTTTTCAAGCAGTGACGCGTGATACAACGCACTTTCAACCAAAGCATCGGCTGTCGGTCCGCCAAATTTCGCCAAAATCTCCTTTTCAACCGAGCCGGAATTCACACCGATTCTAATGGGGATATTATGCAATCTACAAGCATCGGCAACCGCCTTAACCCTTAAGTCATCACCTATGTTACCGGGGTTTATGCGAATTTTATCTACCCCTGCGGCAACCGACTCTAAAGCCAATTTATAGTCAAAATGAATGTCAGCAACAATGGGCGTTTTAACTGCATTTTTTAATGCAGGAATCAACTTTACCGCATCCATATTAGGAATAGCGGCACGGATAATCTCACACCCTGCCTTTTCTAGAGCCACAGCCTGCTCGACACTTTTTTCTATATCATATGAGGGGGTGTTAAGCATCGACTGAACTGTAACGGCATTACCGCCACCGATAATAAGACTGCCGACCTTAACCGCCTTTGTATCATTTCGTGTATACATATTTTACACCTCTTTAGAAAAATCCGATAATATCCTTAACCGTAATAAACGCCATAAATAATAGCAAAAGAACCAAGCCTATACCATGCACCATACCCTCTGCTTTTTTAGGGATGGGTTTTCTTATAATCATCTCAACAATCAAGAAAAATGCTCTTCCGCCATCAAGTGCCGGTATTGGCAACAAATTGAAAACACCTAAATTAATGGTAATCAACGCAATCATCGGCAATAAGTCAAGAATACTTGTTTTTGCAACAGTAGCAATCGCATCGGTAACACCGACGGGGCCTGACATTGCACTTATACCGTATTTTCCGGTGATTAAATCAATAAGTGAAAACCAAACCACGCGTCCGTACGACACGGTACGGGTGAACGACTGCCTTAAAAATGAACCAAAGGTTTTATCCTCAGTGTCCAAATAGAAGTCTACATCGACATAATTTATTCCTTCTTGAGTTTGAGCTTTAAACTTAACATCAAGCGGAACATCTTTACCGTTGCGTCGAACGGTCATTGCCAAGGTATCGCCCTCGACATTCGAAAGACAATAGCTTAAATCGTTAATCGAATATACGTTTCGTCCGTTGATTTCGGTTATTTTATCCCCTGCTTGAAGTCCGCTTTGCTGACTGATAGCCGACTCACTGTGAAAACTGTGAACAGTTGTGGTTATATATCGGTCAGCCGGGGCCAAAGTGCACATAACGAGCACCAATCCAAACACCAAGTTCATAAATGCACCTGCAACAATAATGATAAGTCTACGCCAAGGTTTTTTATTGCAAAATGCCTTACTGTCACCGCTTTCCTCGTCCTCGCCCTCCATAGCACAGTAACCGCCGAAAGGCAATAATCTTATTGAGTAAAGCGTCTCTTTCCCTTGCTTTTTAAAAAGCGTAGGGCCAAAGCCTATTGCAAATTCATTAACCCTGACACCCATAAGTTTTGCGGCAATGAAATGGCCGAATTCGTGAATAAATATCATAAAAAGGAAAGCAAGTATAGCCACCAAATAAGGCCAAACCGCACCCAGGACATTTCCCACAACCGAAAACAAACTGATTAATCGCACCGAAATACCACCTAAAAAATTATCTAATAAAATTTAATGCTAACTGACGAGCCTTGCGGTCAGCCTCTAATACATCTTCTAAAGTGAAATCATTAACGGCGGGCTGGCTTTCCAAAGCAGCCTCAACAATTTCACCAATCTGTAAAAAGCCGATTTTACCCTCCAAGAAAAGTTTAACCGCCATTTCATTAGCGCCGTTTGCCGCGGTAGGCTTAAGTCCACCCTCGGTTATTGCCTTTATACAGCAGGGCAAGCACTTAAAGGTATCATAATCGGGAGTATCAAAAGTCAATGCGCCGGTTTTAAACAAATCAAGACGGGGTGCCGGACACTCATATCTTTCAGGATAGGTTAAAGCATACTGTATCGGCAAACGCATATCGGGTGTGCCTAACTG
>JAZOQN010000049.1:0-6431 GCA_045656125.1 Acutalibacteraceae bacterium | reverse complement strand
TGCAAAGCACGAAAATATTGTAGCTATTAAAGAAGCTAACGGCGATATTTCTTCTATCGCTAAAACCAAGTCTTTAGTTGGTGACGATTTGGATATTTACTCAGGTAATGATGATGAAATCGTTCCGATTATGTCTTTGGGTGGTATCGGTGTTATTTCGGTACTTTCTAACATTTTACCACGCGAAACTCACGATATTTGTGCTGAATTCCTTAACGGAAACACTAAAAAGGCTTGTGATATGCAGTTAAAGTACATTAGTCTTATTAATGCACTTTTCAGTGACGTTAACCCCATCCCTGTTAAAGAGGCTATGAATATGATGGGCATGAACGTAGGTCCTTTGAGAATGCCTTTAGCACCTATGACTGATGCTGCACGTGAAGCTTTAAGAGCTGAACTGAAAAAGCACAATCTTATCTAATTCAAAAGTTAGGATGTTAAAAATGACTAACATAATTTTAAACGGTTGCAACGGTAAAATGGGTAACGCTGTATCCAGGCTTATTGCCGAGCGTGACGATTGTAAAATTGTTGCAGGTGTTGATATTAACACAGCAATTCCCCGTGAATTTCCTGTTTTCAGTAGCATTAAAGAGGTTAAAGAGGGAGATGTAATCATTGATTTCTCGCACCCCTCCTGCCTGCCCGATTTACTTGAATATGCGGTTGCAAACAAAACACCGATTGTTGTTGCAACAACCGGTTTAAGTGATGTGGATATTGAAAACATAAAGTCTGCTTCAAAGGCTGTTGCGGTATTCTTCACCTTTAATATGTCATTAGGCATTAATTTGCTCGTAGAACTCTCTAAAACCGCTTCTAAAATACTCGGCGACAAATTTGACGTTGAGATTATTGAAAAGCACCACAATCAAAAAATCGATGCTCCAAGCGGTACTGCAATTATGCTTGCGAACGGCATTAATGAGGTGAATGATGGCAAATATACCTATGAGTACAACCGTCAGGCAAAACGCGAAAAAAGAGACCAAAAGGAAATCGGTATACACGCCATTCGCGGTGGCAACATTGTCGGTGAACACGAGGTTATTTTCGCAGGTCACGATGAAGTGATTACCCTCTCCCACTCTGCAGGCTCAAAAGAGGTTTTTGCGGTCGGTGCGGTTAATGCGGCGGTATTCCTAAAAAACAAACCCGCCGGTCTTTATGATATGAAAGACTTAATTGCATCAGTTTAATTTTAACTTATACAATAGTAAAAGCCCGTTCCATTGCGTTCCTTCTCATAAGGATGTTTTCGGAACACGGTAGGGGCGAACTGTGTTCGCCCGCGGGAGACCGCAGGTCTCCCCTACGGATACACATATAAATATCGGCAGAGAACTTGTTTTCTCTGCCGATTTGTGTTATAATAGACGCAACAAAAAGCCTCCCTCCCGGAGGGAGCCTATATACGCCACAGTGCAACCTAGGGGTATGGGCTTTGCCCTATGCCTTTGTAATACAAAGGCGAAACTGGCGATAAAACAGTATAGCAGAAAAGAATTTGATGGGGTGTGAGAAAATGGATATATCTTTCAAATTAGGTAATGCGAAATTCAATTATAGAGTTTGTGCTATGATGATTTCTGACGGAAAAATCTTGGCAATGCATGACGATAGGTCGCCATATTACTATCTACCCGGCGGAAGAGTTGCAATTGGTGAAACGGCAGAAAATGCCGTTATTAGAGAGGTTCAAGAGGAATTGGGTGTTACACCTAAGATCGTCCGTCCGCTTTGGTTAAATCAAGCGTTTTTTACAGAAGATGTCGACAATCTTAATTATCACGAACTTTGCATTTACTTCTTAATGGATATCACAGATACGGACTTATTGACAAGAGGCAAACAATTTACATCAAATGAAGGGCACCGCATCCACACCTTTGAATGGTTGGAGTTTGAAAGATTGAAAGATGAGTATTTTTACCCACTGTTCTTGAAAAAGGATATTTTCAATCTTCCTAATGTATTTACTATCCGTACAGAAATTGAATAAGCCAATCCAAATTTATCTAACAGAATAAAACGAACCCCGACAGACATTAAAATCTGCCGGGGTTAATCTTTGTTTTCTGTAATACAATTATGGCTTAATGGACCGTCGAGGACGCCGGTCTCTACAAGAGAAATTAAACTTCCTTATGAAAACCTGCCCTTCGGAACGGGCTTTTTGTGCTTTAATTAAACTTCAAAATCCAAACAAAGTCTTGTTTTAGTAAACGGTCTTACTTTGCCGTCTGCTGCGGCAACGTGTAAAGGATGAATTGCATATCCCTTTAACGCATCCTCATTTTCAAACACCGAATAAAGCATTACATCAGCATTAGAGGATGCCAAACCATCGGTTTCAACCTTGATTTCAAGTAAACCGGGTATTTTACCTAATAAAGACTCTAAACTGTCTTTAATTCCAAGCTTTACCGAAACCTTTTCAGCATCTGACAATTCATCATTCAATTTCCAAAGGATAATATGTTTAACCATAAGTAAAACCTCTTAACTTAACATCTGGATAAGTACACCGGCGGCAACAGCCGAGCCGATAACACCGGCAACATTCGGACCCATAGCGTGCATAAGTAAGTAGTTATTGGGGTTCACCTCGCGATCAACCTTTTGACCAACACGAGCAGCCATAGGAACAGCAGAAACACCTGCAGCACCAATAAGCGGGTTAATTTTACCCTTTGTGATAACATACATTAACTTACCGAGCAAGACACCGCCTGCGGTACCACAAGCAAATGCAGCCATACCCATACCAACTATTTTTAATGTATTGAAATTCAAGAATGTTGTACCAGTGGTTGTAGCACCAACAGTTAAGCCAAGGAAAATAACAACAATATTCATCAGCTCGTTCTGAGCAGTTTTTGCAAGACGGTCAACAACACCGCATTCCTTAAACAGATTACCAAGCATAAGCATACCGACCAATGAAGCGGCATCAGGTAATAGTAAGGAAACAAGAATTGCAACAAGAACAGGGAATATTATTCTTTCTGTTTTGGAGACAGTACGCAACTGTTCCATCTTAACGGCTCTTTCCTTTTTTGTGGTTAAAGCACGCATAATAGGCGGCTGAATAACCGGAACCAAAGCCATATAAGAGTAAGCGGCAACAGCGATTGGTCCTAAAACGTGAGGTGCTAATTTTGATGTTACGAAAATAGCAGTCGGACCGTCAGCACCGCCAATTATACCGACAGAGCCGGCTTCCTGCGGAGTCATACCCAATGCTAAAGCACCAACAAATGCAATAAAAATACCAAGCTGTGCAGCGGCACCTAAAAGGAAACTTTTAGGGTTAGCGATAAGCGGACCAAAGTCGGTCATAGCACCGACACCAAGGAAAATCAATGGAGGATAAATTTCCAATTTGACACCCAAGTACAAAATATCAAGCAAACCACCGTGTTTAAGTACATCACCTGCGTTCAAGTGTCCCGCAGCATCCCAAAAAACAGGGTTTGCGGTATCCCAAATCTCAGGGTGATACATACCGGCATTAGGCAAATTGGCAAGTAGCATACCAAAAGCAATAGGAACTAACAAAAGCGGTTCAAATTGAAACTTGGGGTGGATTGCTAAAACCAAGAAGAAGCAGGCTACACCAATCATAATAAGGTTTTTATAGCCTTCGCCTTCAAAAAATCCCATAAAGCCGGAAGATTTCAGTATTCCGATAATAGCATCAATAACAGCAGACATAACTAAAACTTCCTTTCGTTAAAATGACCTTGTGTTGTTTAATATACCGGCTGTTTTCCAAGCAGAACGACTTTGCTTAGTAGAGGGCTTAATAGAACGGATAATGGGACTTTTTCCGGTTCCCTCATACATCATATTTACTGCAGCAGAAATTGCGGCAACAACTTCATCATCCATCATCATTACAGCAGCAGAGATTGCAGCGAGTATTTCACCTTCATCTTCACTTCCTGCATTAACTTTTAAATTATTCTTTTTTTTTACCTTTGGTTGCTTTTCCTTCTTTGGCTTACCGTTGATTCGTGACATAACTGCACCAAACAACGACATTACCAAAACCAAAAGAACTAACATTGCAAAGACAATAATAATACCGCTTAATGTTATGGTAATACCATGAGTCTTAAGGTTTTCTACAACTCCAAGATTTTCGGCCTTTAAAGTCAACATATCAAGCACTTTAAACCCTCTCTTTCTTTGATAAAGTTTTGACAAACACTAATTGTTGATATTATACTATACTTTTACCGTAAATTCAACATATATTTCCAAACAATTTTAATTTTTTGAAAAAAATTACGCCTCAAAACTTAAAGTTTAGAGGCGTAATCAACAAATTAGTTTATTACTTGATTTCAGTACCGCCAATTGGGCGAATATTCAAAACATAACACGATTTCTCACCGAAAACCGACTTCATAATATTAAGATAATTCTGAAGCAAATCATCAGGTACAAATGCTTGAATTGTTCCGGCAAATCCACCGCCGTGAACACGATATGCTCCCCTATGCTCCAAAGCTTTCGAAGCTAAAGCTAATGCTAACGAAAGACCTTGCTCCTGTGCATTTGACGGAGAGTAAACATTCTGTAAAAATTGGAACGATGAACGACCGGAATTTTTAGAAATCTTCAAAAAGTCATCAAATCTTCCTGTCTTTAAAGCCATCTTTTCATCAATTGCACGTTGATTATCGTTAAAAAAGTGAATTGCACGGAGTACTGCCCTATCGCCAACGGCTTTACGAAGTTCAGCCAATGAAGAGTAGAACTCGTCAGTATCAACCTCGCGTAAAACTTTTTTACCAAAGAACTCTGAAACTGCACGACACTCAATTGTAATATCAGCATAATCTTGAGTTAAATCAGCATGGTTACCGCCGGTATTAACAATAACAAGGTTATGACCGTGAGCCTTAATATCAAAAGAAACCTTTTCAATAATCGGTTTTTGGGGGTCTTTAAAATCAATCCCTGTAAAACCACCAACAGAACTTGCCATTTGGTCCATAAGACCGCAGGGTTTACCAAAATATTTGTTTTCGGAACGTTGAGCGATTTTGGCAATTTCAACCGGGTCAACAGAATTTTCGTTGTAAAGACCGCTTAAAATATTTCCAATAAGTACTTCAAAAGCAGCAGATGAAGAAAGTCCTGAACCCTTTAAAACATTTGAAGTTGTATAAGCCTTAAAACCACCAATTTTATAACCATCAGCTTTAAACTCGCCACACATACCGCGAATCAATGCAGATGCACGACCAAATTCAGCCTCACTCGGTTCTAATTCGTCAAGGTTAATTAAATCCTCGTCATATCCCTCGGATTTAACTCTGACAAGTCCGTCATCATCTTGGGCAACAACTGCGATAACATCCAAATCGACACTGCCTGCTAAAACACAACCGTGCTGATGGTCGGTATGGTTACCACCAACCTCAGTGCGACCTGGAGCAGAAAATAATCTTACATTATCCCTTACTCCGTAAATTTTCTCAAAGTTATCCACTGCATTACAATAGCGAATCTTAGCAGCCTCAACATCACCGTAAAGCAACTTAAAACTTTTATCAAACTTACCGTTTAAAATATCGTTTTTAATAGTAATCATAACATATTCCTTAATAAATTATTTGCCGGTAGCAAGAGCTAAAGTATCCTTTGCAATAGCCAATTCCTCGTTAGTAGGAATAACGAAAACCTTAACTTTGGAATCAGGAGTTGAAATTTCAACTTCTTGACCGCGAATATGGTTCTTTTCCTCATCAATCTTAACGCCCATATACTCGAAATGCTTACATACTTCTGTACGGAGTACGGGGTCATTTTCACCGATACCTGCAGTAAATACAATAGCATCAGTACCGTTCATTACAGCAATATAAGAACCGACAAACTTTGCAATCTGATAACGCTGAATATCGTTAGCCAATGCTGCTCTATGGTTACCGTCAGCTGCTGCGGCAGAAACATCACGGTTATCACTTGAAACGCCTGAAATACCCAAAAGACCAGATTTTTTATTACAAATATCAGAAATTTGGTCAGCAGTTAAATTTTCTTTATTTGCAATATAGGTCAAAGCAGAGGGGTCAACACTACCGCTACGTGTACCCATAATAAATCCATCAAGCGGAGTAAAGCCCATTGAAGTATCAACACATTCGCCCTTATCAACGGCAGTAATTGAAGCACCGTTACCGATATGGCAGGTAACAATCTTAATTTCACTCTTATCTTTACCCATAATCTCGGCACAACGCTCAGCAACATACTTATGAGAAGTACCGTGCATACCGTAACGACGAACAGCATACTTTTCGAAATACTCATAAGGTAATCCAAAAATATAAGCCTTTTCGGGCATTGTCTGATGGAATGCAGTATCAAATACAGCTACCTGCGGAACGTCCTTACCGAATGTCTTAGTG
>JAZOQN010000048.1:0-9990 GCA_045656125.1 Acutalibacteraceae bacterium | reverse complement strand
AGTGTTACCAATTATCCTAACTGGCGACAAAACTTAAGGCTTGCAACGAAGTTGCAGTATGTTTTTGAAAGCAATTATCCAAGATTTGCACGTGCTATGCTACTTAAATCTGCAAAATATAATCAGCATCTTACTACCGGTTCTATATTAATTGAGGTAGGCAGTGATGCCAATACATTCGAGCAGGCAAAATACTCGGCACAACTTGTAGGACAGTCGTTAACGGTTTTACTTAACTCACAGTAACAATTTAAAGAGCAAAAGGATAGAGGAAGTTGAAAAAGCTAATTTACCGTCACAGAATATTTTTACGTGCGTTTTTAATAACGGCGTTTATGTTGTTGTGTGTCAGTACTATAATAACCGCTTGTGGATATGTGTATACCGTTATTGAAAATAATGCTTTCGGTCATAATGTTACAGCTTTTTCGGTAACATCTAAAGATTATGTTCAAGTTTTCGGTAAAGAAGTTTATTTACCGGTTGTTTCAGTTTCTGAGAGTATAGGCGGTTTTGTAGAAAAGTACTGCTCGGGTGCAATAAAACTCCTCGGCTTTGCAATAAACACAGCCGAGGAGTTAATAAGTCGATTTATAAATTTAATATAGTCATTTTATAAATAGAATATAATTAATTTATGCCAGCTTAAGGCGATGGAAGTACGTGGAGCTTTCGTCGCTGTGCATTTTTATGCTCATAACCACTGCCAATCCCAAATAAGTGCAAAGTAACGATGTTCCACCGGCACTGAATAACGGTAGAGTTACACCGATAACGGGGATAAGCCACAGACACATTCCAACGTTTATAATGGTTTGTGATGCAAGCATTGAGAAAATTCCGGTACAGATAACAAGACCTAATTTTGAACCCGACCTAAAACCGATATGCAATATTCTTATATAAATTGCGGCTAATAGTGCAAGTGTTATAATACATCCCACAAGGCCTAATTCTTCACCGATTGCGGTGAAAATAAAGTCGTGATATCCGTAAGGAATACCGCTTGATTGGACAAGCGTTCCTTTGAATAAACCCTCACCGAAAATACCGCCGTTAGCCATAGCAACACGACCTCGATACTGTTGGTAAAGAGTTTTCAGGTAGTCACTTTCGGCACCGAAAAACAGAGCGTTGATACGTGCCTGCTGTTCGGGATTCATAACAAATAGGTAAATAAACGGTAGAGAAACCACAACCAACAATAATGCTATAATAAAGTATCTTGCTTTTACACCTGCGGTAAACATCATACCAACAAACATCAAAGCAAATACCAAAGCACTTCCGTCGTCACCTTGAAAGTGGATTAAAAGTATAGGAATGGCACCGTGAATTAAAAGTAGCACCATGTGACCGAACTTTTCAACCTTGTTACCGATTTTATAGCAATGGTAACCAAAAGTAAGGCAAAAGCAAATTTTAAGCAACTCAGATGGCTGAAAAGAAATGTTACCGGGGAGCATAAGCCACGCTTTATCGTCGGTTACACCGGGTGCAAAACCAATGAAAAACGTCAAGATAACCGGAACCAAACCGATTGCCGCAATTACAAACCAGAATTTACAAAAATTTTTGTAATTGAAATTACTGATTATAATCATAGCCACAAGACCTAAAGCGAGAGCGGCCAACTGTGTTATAAACTGACCGAAACTTCGACCGTAATGAACGTAGGTTGTGGAAAGCACCATAACGCAACCAAAAAGGGTAGTAATAATGCAAAGAATATAAAGAGTCTTGTCACATTCACGTATATAGTCAGCAATGCGGTGAAAAATTCTTTTCATAATATACTCCTTTCGGTTGATTTATATTATTTTTAATTATTATAAACTATTATTAAAAATAGTTCAAGTAAACTCTTTAAATTTCAAAAAATATGTGCTATAATTTAAAAAACATAAGATAAGGATGGAGAAAATGTCGAACATAACCGTGATTACGCATAGTCGCGAGGAAACAGAACAGTTTGCGAAAGGCTTGGCTGAAAAAGTTAAGGCAGGCACTGTTTTTGCAATGCGAGGTGACCTCGGTGCAGGCAAAACCTGTTTTACCAGTGGGTTTGCCAAAGGCTTGGGTTATGAGGGTGACGTTAATTCTCCTACCTTTGCAATAGTTAATGAGTATTTAGGCGGAAGACTGCCACTTTATCATTTTGATATGTACCGTATCAGCGGTTGGGAAGACCTTTACACCACCGGCTTTTTTGAGTATATGGAACAAAACGGTGTTTTGATAGTAGAGTGGAGTGAAAATATCGCCTCTGCTTTACCCGAAGATGTTGTTACGGTGACTATTAAAACAATAGGAGAGAATGACCGTGAAATAACGGTTGAAGGTTTAAAATGAGAGTTTTGGGGATAGAGTGTACCGCGTCACCTGTGTCGGTATCACTTTTAGAAGACGGAAAGTTAAAAGCAGAATATTTTTTGAATCTTAAAACAACCCATTCACAAACACTTTTACCGATGTGTGAGTCGGTTTTAAAACTGTCGGGTTTGACAGTGAAAGATGTTGACGTTATTGCGGCAACCGTAGGTCCCGGTTCGTTTACAGGTGTAAGAATAGGCATCAGTGCGGTAAAAGGCTTGGCTGCCGCTTATAATACACCCACAGTACCGGTATCGGTGTTAGAGGCTATGGCTTGTAACTTTTTGGGACAAGAGGTTATAGTTTGCGCTTGTATGGATGCACGTTGTAGTCAGGTTTATAATGCACTTTTTTCTGTTAGCGGTGATAAAATCACTCGTCTTTGCGAGGATAGGGCATTAATGATTGATGAGGTTTATGAGGATTTAAAACAAAGGCAAGCGGAATTTAACGGGAAATCGATTATAATTGTTGGCGACGGTGCGGATTTGTTTTACAATTCAGTAAAAGACCGTGACGTTACCGTGATGTTAGCACCGGAGCATTTAAAATATCAAAGAGCCTTCGGAGTATCTTATGTAGGATATAACAAGGCATTAAATAATGAAACAGTTTTGGCTAATGAGCTGTTGCCGTTATACTTACGGTTGCCTCAGGCAGAGCGGGAGTTAAAGGCAAAGCAGGAAGCAAAATGTTCTGAAAGGAAGTAAAAAAATGGCAAACTTTTGTAAAGGCGATGTTTTGGCAATTGGTTGTGACCATGGTGGTTACGAATTGAAAAACGCAATTATCGCTCACTTAAAAGAACGTGGGGTAGAGGTTAAGGATTTCGGCACTTTCGACGGTGCTTCGGTCGATTATCCTGAAATTGCTCTCAAGGTTACCGATGCAATTGTTTCGGGAGAGTGTAAACTCGGTATACTTGTTTGCGGTACCGGTATCGGTATGTCACTTGCTGCAAATAAGGTTAACGGTATCCGTGCTGCCGCATGTTCGGAGCATTTCTCAGCAAAATACACAAGACTTCATAATGATTCAAACGTGCTTTGCTTGGGCGGTCGTGTTATCGGTCCCGGTGTAGCTTGTGAAATGGTAGATTTGTTTATTGATACCGATTTCGAAGGCGGTCGTCACCAACGCCGCGTCGATATGATAACGATTATAGAAAGTCGAAATAATGCTTAAAAGCATTATTTCGACACCAAATCGCAGATTTGGTCACAAATTTTCAAAGAAAATTTGGCTTTAATTGTTGCAATGAATATCGAGCCGATTCAAATTTCTATGATTTGAATTGGCAAAAGCCGATTTTATCGGCTTGTCGAAACGTTTTAAGGCGTTTCGACATTCTATACTCATTGTAATGGCAATAGAGAAAAAATAATTTTGGAGGAAGTTAAAATGAACGGAAATGTATGTATTTTCGACCATCCGCTTATCCAACACAAACTCGCAATTATCCGTAACAAGGATACCGGCACAAAGGAATTTCGTGAGATTATCAGCGAAATTGCAACCTTAATGTGCTATGAGGCAACCCGTGATTTGCCACTTATGGATGTTAAGGTGCCCACACCGATTGCGGTGGCAAACGCTAAAATGATTGCCGGCAAAACCTTGGCTTTTGTTCCTATTTTGAGAGCAGGTCTTGGTATGGTTGACGGTGTGTTAAGCCTTGTCCCCGGTGCTAAAGTGGGACATATCGGTATGTACCGTGACCCAGAAACAAAAGAACCGGTGGATTACTATTGCAAACTTCCGCCTGATATTCCTGAGCGTGAGGTTATAGTATTAGACCCCATGCTTGCAACAGGCGGTTCGGCAATCGACGCTGTCGATAAGATTAAGAAGTTCAATCCTAAGGGCGTTAAGTTTATGTGTATCCTTGCTGCACCTGAGGGTATTGAGGCATTTACAAAAGCACATCCCGATGTTAAGGTTTACTGTGCAGCTTTGGATGAGAAGCTTAATGACCACTGTTATATTGTTCCCGGTCTTGGAGATGCCGGAGACCGTATTTTTGGTACAAAGTAAAACATATAACTTATTTAAAGCAAACAAAAACTGCCACTCGACAGAGTGGCAGTTTTTCTTATAATTTTATAAGTTTATTTTTTGAACTTCTTTATAAGTTTAAAAATCTCAAATACAGCAGGGATAGAAAGCGGTATTAAAATTGAGGTGAAAAATCCTTTTAAGCAAACTTTAGATAAACCGAACAGTCCTGCTAATGAGGTTGAAACGATAAGTATTGCTACAACAAAACAAATAGCACCTGCTATTAAAAGGAAGCGGTTGTGGAAAATTCGTCTATAGAACATTTCATTTGAGCGACTGGTGAAAGCATAGTAAATCATAGACATCAAAAGCCCTAAAAATCCTGCTGTTCCGGCACAACCATCGGCCTGATTTAAAATGTAAACCAAAAATGCAGGCAACGAAACACCGACACCGATAAGGGCGGCATTTACAATTCGTCTGACATCAAACATTTTACTGCCTATATTCCATGGCGGTGTTGTCATAGTGCTGTTGTCAGCGGTTTCAAATCCTAAAGCGGAAACGGGGAAGATTAATGTAAAAATTGAACCTAAAAGAATAAGTTGTGGGGAAAGGAACGAAACGCCGAAAAATATCATACAAAGTAAAATTGTAGTGAAAACGGCGGTGCAAAGAGTAACATAGTATTCGGCATATTTTGTAAAGTTGGCGAAAATTCCGCGTGAATTTTTTATTGCTCTTACAATTGAAATAAAGCGGTCGTCAGCAACAACAATGTCGGCATTGCCTTTGGCAACGTCAGTACCGGTTTTACCCATTGCACAACCAACATCGGCAATTGCCATAGGAGCGTGGTTTGCGGCACTGTCAGCGGTTATAAGTACGGTTTCTTCCAAAGAATGTAAAGCGTTTACAAAACGCACGCGTTGTTCGGGAGAGAATCTTGCACAAACCTTGATTTTTTTAACAATGGAAAGCAATTCTTCATCGTTAAGTTCGTCTAAATGCTCGCCGGTAATGGCTAAATCGTCAGACTGTAAAATACCCATCTGTTCGGCAACTGAGCTTGCTGTGTTAATATGGTCACCTGTAAACATAACGGTTGAAATGCCTGCTTTACAGCAAAGTGCAATCTCATCAGATGTTCCTCTTCGTTCGCGGTCGGTAAGTCCCAAAAGACCTAAAAACTGCAAACCGTTTTCCAAAAGTTTGCTCGAGGCTTCACTCGGGACATCATCTAAAATTTTATAGGAAATTGCTAACACTCGCATACCTTTAGAGCACATTTCCTCGTATGCTTTGGTAATAATTTCTGTGTCCGCGTCAACACAAAGTTCCAAAACTATGTCGGGAGCACCGCGTACAATTGCAAACGGTTTACCCTCAATCATATTGACAGTGGTTTTGATTTTGCGTTCGGGAGTTAAAGGAATACAGTTCATTCTTGGGAACTCTGAATCAAAATCCGTCTTTACAATGTTTAAATATCTTGCTGATGCAGAAACTAAAGCGGCTTCGGTATGGTCGGGGATTTCACCGTTTTGTGCGTCACAACTTAAAGCACCGAAACGCATTGCAACTTCGCATTGCTTGGATATGTTGTCGCAACTCAAATCAATGAAATTGCTGCCGTCAAAAACTTCACGTAAAACCATTTTGTTTTGGGTGAGTGTACCTGTTTTGTCTGCACAAATTACGGTAACACCTGCTAATTTTTCAACTGTTGAGGAATCAAAAATAGTTGCACGGTCCTTTTGAAGTCTTTTTATACCTAACGACAACATCAAAGCTATTCGTGCTGAAAAGTTTTCAGGAACAACGGCAATAGAGAAGCAAACCGCAATAATTACGGCCTCTAAAAACTTGCCCCAAGTAAGATTCCCTGATACAACAAAAGTTCCAAACAAAACCAATAAAAATGTGGCGGCATAGCAGGATGCATTAAACACCTTTAAAAGACCGCTAAAACGGTCGGTTATGCGGTCTTGAACGCCTTTGCGAGTAAAAACGCGGTCGCGTTTTACGTGGCGACGTACTTCGGCATTTTCACCCGTTTCGGTAACAACTGCCAAAGCCTCGCCGGTGATGCAGTAGCATCCACAGTAAACCATATTGCTACGCTCGGTGAAAGAACAGTAGTCGTCAACCAATACTGAATGGTCCTTTTGAACCGAAACTTCCTCTTTTTCACCGATAAGCACCGATTCATCACATCTTAAAATAAATGAGTTGATAAGTCTTGCGTCAGCAGGGACAAAATCTCCCTCGTTTAATTTGATAATATCACCGGGCACAAGCGTTACGGCGTCAACTGTTTTTTCAACACCGCTTCGGATAACACGTGCAGTAGTGTTTATTCTGTTTTTTAATCGGAAAAGCATGTTGATGCAACGGTATTGTGAATAAACAAAAATTGCTTCTTTTATCGCTAATACTATAAGTGCTGCAATTGGAATCCAAAAACGGTTGGTGCCAAGTACCAACTCACGTAATATAAATATTATAAATAAACAAAGAAGAATAATAATCGATGGCTTTTTAAGTTGATTTGTTAAAGCACTTAAAAGGCTTAATTCTTGGTCGCTTACGAAAAGGTTTTCACCGTACTCATGAAGTCGGTCAGCGGCTTCGTGGTCGGAAAGTCCCTTTTCGGCATCGGTTTTAAGCTCGGTTATAACTTCTTCAGGAGTAGCGTTATGCCATATCATAAAAGAGTCTCCTCTCTTAATAATAGAAATATATAGAAATTATACTACATTTCAATATAAATTGCAATTGTTTTTAAATTTTTAAAAAAGTCTTTGAATTTACGGGAAGATGTGATACAATATATCAGATAAAGTTAACTTAAAGTGAGGGAATATTTTGGATTGGACCGAAATTAAAATAAAAGTGCCGGTAGAATGTACCGAAACTGCCGAGGCAATTGCCAATATGACCGTGCCTTACGGAATTTACACTGAGGACTATTCTAATTTAGAGCAAGATGCTTTAGATATTGCTCATATTGATATGATTGATGAGGATTTAATAAAAAAAGACCGTACAGTATCTATCATTCATATTTACATCAGTGATGAGGAAAATCCGTTTGAGGCGGTGGCTTACTTAAAGGAGCAATATTCTGCCGTAGGTATAAACAGTGAAATTGATACCGATAGTATTAGTGAAAAAGAGTGGGCAGATAACTGGAAAAAGTTTTTTAAAACCACCGAAATCGGTGAAAAGTTGGTAATCAGACCGAGTTGGGAAGAATACGATAATAAAGATAACAGAGTAGTTTTGAGTATTGACCCCGGTGCCGCTTTCGGAACGGGTACACACGCTACAACTAAAATGTGTCTTGGATTGTTGGAAAACTATGTAAAGAACGGTACAACAATGCTTGATATTGGCTCAGGTTCTGGAATTTTGAGTATCGCAGGCGTACTTTTGGGCGCTGAAAAGGCAGACGGTGTTGATATTGACCCGGTTGCTGTCAAGGTTGCGACAGAAAATGCCCAACTCAATAATGTAGAGGGGAAAACTAAGTTTATTTTGGGAGACCTTTGCGATAAAATCAGTGAAAAATATGATGTTGTATGTGCCAATATCGTTGCTGACGTTATAATTTCACTTTTGGAAAACGTTGAGCAGTTTATGAAGGATGACAGCGTCTTTATTTGCTCAGGAATTATTGATATCCGTGAAAATGATGTAAAATCGGCGTTTGAAAAGTTTGGTTTTGAAATCATCGAGGACGTTGAGTGTGAAAATTGGCGTGCGTTCGCCACAAGAAAGGTTAGGTAAAACTATGCTTCAATTTGAAGAGCAAAAGGCGAGATTGACCGCCGTTACAGATGATATAAAAGAGCTTGGCGATGCTTTAGGACTGGATTATCTCCGCCGTGAGATAGAGTCGTTAGAGGTTCAAGCATCGGCACCGGGATTTTGGGATAACCTTGAAAAAGCACAGGAAATTCAGCAGAAAACAAGCCGATTAAAGTTAAAGGTTGAAAAGTACGAAAAACTGCAATCTCTTTATGAGGACACTTTGGTGTTGATTGAAATGGCAGACGAAGAGGGTGACCTTTCGATGCTTGATGAAATTATTGCAAGCGTTGATGAGGCATTGGAAAGCCTTGAAGAGCAACGTTTGTCAACCTTGTTAGTCGGTGAATATGATAATAACAATGCCATTTTAACATTCCACGCAGGTGCAGGCGGTACCGAGGCTCAGGACTGGGCGTCAATGTTGGTGCGTATGTACACCCACTGGGGCGAACGTCACGGTATGAAGGTTAATATGGTTGACTTTTTGGACGGTGAAGAAGCCGGTCTTAAAAGTGCGGTTTTAACCTTTACGGGTGAGAATGCTTACGGATATTTGAAGGGTGAAAACGGTGTTCACCGCCTAGTACGTATTTCTCCGTTTGACTCGTCGGGTAGGCGTCATACTTCATTTGCATCGTTAGAGGTTATGCCTGAAATCACAAATGATGTTAATATTGAAATCAGGGATGAAGATTTAAGGGTTGACACCTACCGTTCAAGTGGTGCGGGCGGTCAGCACGTTAATAAAACCGAGTCTGCTATACGTATTACACACTTGCCCACAGGTATCGTTGTTGCCTGCCAAAACGAGCGTAGCCAGATTCAGAACCGCGAAGTTGCAATGACAATGCTTCGTTCAAAATTGGTTGAGATTAAGGAAAGAGAACACTTGGAAAAGATTGAAGATATCAAGGGTGTTCAAAAGGAAATTGCTTGGGGCTCACAAATTAGGTCGTATGTGTTTATGCCATATACCTTGGTTAAAGACCACCGTACCGGTTTTGAATCGGGTAACGTTGGTGCTGTTATGGACGGTGCTTTGGACGGCTTTATTAATGCATATTTAAAAGCCGCATCTAAAAACGAACTCGGTGATTTTTCATCTGACGATTAAAAATAAATCATAAAACACCCACCTGAAGTCAAACTTTAGGCGGGTGTTTTTTTATCTTCTGTACAAATAATTTAAACGTTTGTAATATTGGCAATTAAGTGAATTTAACTGTTCTTTTGTCAAACGGTAGGTCCAGTTCCCCTCGGCTTGACCCGGTCTGTTGATTCTGGTGTCTGAGCCGTATTTCAGCAAATCTTGAATAGGGAAAATGACCGTGCCGGCATGACTTGCCATCATTGTTGCAATTATTCTGTCATAGCAAGCATCCCAGTTTTTGTCAAAATACCCGCAATATTCAAGCATTCCTTTTCGGCTTTCTTCACTCAACTCCCAAACATACCCTAAAAGTGTGTTGTTGTCGTGGGTGCCGGTATAGGCAATGCAGTTTTCGGGGTAGTTGTGTGGTTGATGCGGTGAGTCACAGTCCGATAAAAATCCAAACTGAAATACTCTCATACCGGGGAAACCACTGTATTTAACTAAGTCTGTTACATCGGGTGTGATGTCACCTAAATCCTCGGCAATTACAAAGTTTTCACCGCTGATATTGTTTATCATATCAATGAAATCCTTGCCGGGACCTTTGACCCATCTGCCTTCTTTGGCGGTTTTAGCAGAAGCGGGGACACTCCAATATGATGCGAGACCTCTAAAATGGTCAATTCTGACTCCGTCAAAAAGGGCAAACA
>JAZOQN010000047.1:0-5117 GCA_045656125.1 Acutalibacteraceae bacterium | reverse complement strand
TGTCGAGAAATTAATTGAATTTCTCGACAAAGCCGATAAAAATCGGCTCTATGTTGCAAAAACGTTTTAAAACGTTATTTTGCAACTTCGATATCATTTCAATGAATATGTTCAATTACCAAAGGTAATTGTTTGCGAATTCAAAGAATTCGCAGTCGAAATAAGGCTTTGCCCTATTTCGACATCCACATAGTCATTATAATTATAATCTTATTTTACACCAAAACTGAGCATTAGTAAAGGAAATTAAATAAAAAAAAACACCGCCGAAATATCGGCGGTGTTTTTAATTGACTTAAATCGAATTATTCTTCGCTCTGTTTGAAATCTTCAACAAGTTTGCTGTCGTATGATACAACCGGCTCAACATCCTTGTTTTTAATCTTACGGTCGATATAGTTTTTGGTAATCTTAATAACCAACGGAAGCATTACAACAACGCCTATTAAGTTCGGAATCATCATCAAACCGTTAAATGTATCCGAAATATCCCAAGCCAATGAAGATGTAAGTACGGCACCGAAGATAACGGTGATAACGTGGATAATTCTGAAAATAAAGGTTGTCTTTGCGCCAAAGAGGTATTCCCAAGCCTTTGAACCGTAGTGTGACCAACCGAGAACAGTTGTAAATGCAAAGAGGAACATTGCAATTGCAACAAATCTCTGACCGATGTTACCCCAAGAGAATACAGAGTTAAATGCGCCACCAACCAAGGTTGCATCGGTGTAACCTGCGGCAATTTCACCGGTCTGTGCATTGAACACACCGCCGTTAAGACCGCCTGAAGTAAGTACAACCAAAGCAGTCATTGTGCAAACTACCATTGTATCTGCGAACACCTCAAAGATACCCCACATACCCTGCTTAACCGGTTCTTTAATGCTGGAGTTCGAGTGAACCATAACAGAAGAACCCAAGCCTGCCTCGTTAGAGAAAACACCACGTTTGAAGCCCTGCTGAGCCGCTAACATAATTGCGCTACCCAAAGTACCACCAACAAAAGACTCCGGCTTAAATGCATTAACAAAAATTGCTTTGAATGCAGGAATAATTGCTGCATAGTTTACACCAATGATAACAAGGCTACCCAAAACGAAAAGTACAACCATAAAAGGAACAACCTTTTCGGCAACCGAAGCAATTCTCTTTAATCCGCCCAAAGTGATAAGTGCGGTAAGTGCCATAATTATGGCGCCCAAAAGAATATTGTAAAGCGAAACACCGCCAAAAACTTCAATAGAAGAAATGGCCTTAACATCGAATGCGGCAGCAACGTTAGCAACAATCTTGTTTACCTGACCCATACTGCCGATACCGAAAGAAGCGAGCATTGTAAAGATACAGAAAAGAACTGCCAACACTTTACCAATCCATTTGCAGTTTTTCTTTGCGCCTAAACCGTCGCTAAGATAGTACATAGCACCGCCGGACCATTCGCCCTTTTCATTTCTACGACGGAAGAAAATACCTAAAACGTTTTCGGAATAGTTGGTCATCATACCCAAGAAAGCGGCAACCCACATCCAGAAAACAGCACCTGCACCACCAACGCAAATAGCGGCGGCAACACCGGCGATATTACCTGTACCTACTGTTGCTGCAAGAGCAGTACACAAAGCCTGGAACGGAGAAACCGAGCCTTTATCCTTAGTGTGACCGATAACATCCTTTTTAAAAAGACTACCAATTGTGTTGCTCCACCAATGTTTCAAATGAGAAATTTGAAATACTTTAGTGAAAACAGTAGCAAGTACGCCTGTACCGAGCAAAAGAATAAGACCTGCCCAGCCCCATACTACGCCGTTAATACTACCATTAATTTCGGCGATTTTGTCTAAAATCTGTTGCATAATAGCACCCTCCTAAAATGAAAAAAGCCGCCTTAAAAAGCGACTCCAAAAAAACAAAAGACATATTTTGAAAGAAAAAATTCAAAACTCTATCCTTTTGCCTGAGAGATTCGGAAGTAAAACTTCCTTGCACCTTCGGCACTCGTTTTACGAGATTCTCCAGAGTCCCCTCTGATACCGGTCACTGTCGTTTCCGGCACTTCATTGGGCTTTATGGGATGAGTATAACACACTATTCTGTTAATTTCAACAAAAATTTACTATTTTAAAAAAATAATTCGTATTTTGTCGATTTTGACAATTCGTTTGCGATATCACTTGACAAACTGATAAAGAAGTTATATAATAAATCCGAATTAATTAATTTATTTCATAGAAAGGAAGTAATTGCAATGAAAATTCTGTTTCAGGGAGACAGTATTACCGATTGGGGTCGCGACCGCAACGATATTCACAATTTGGGTAACGGATACTCGAAATATGCCGCAAAGCTTTTAACCGAAAGGTATCCCGACATTGATTTTGAGTTTATAAACCTCGGTATCGGCGGCAACCAAACCAAGGATTTGGTTGCTCGGCTGGACACCGATTTTATTGATATTCAGCCCGATATCGTTTCAATCCTTATCGGTATTAATGACACATGGCATCACGCTGAGCAAAAGGATTGGATTCCCAATGAGGTTTTTGAGGAGCGTTACCGCACCGTTTTAACCGCAATTAAGGAAAAGACCAACGCCAAAATTATGATGATGGAGCCTTTTCTTATTCCTACTGAGGATAAAGCCTTCTTCCGCGAGGATTTAGCCCCTAAAATCGAGATTATAAGAAAACTCGCCCGCGAATTTGCCGATATATATTTACCTACCGACGGTTTGCTTGCTTCCGCCTTTATCGGTGACGACCCGTTGTCATATGCCGCCGACGGCGTTCACCCCACCGCCAAAGGCGCTGAATTTATCGGTACGCTTTACTGCGAATATATCGGCGATATTATTGATGAAATGAAATAATCGTATTTTTTATAAACTGCCGCCGGGTAGTTAAAAAGCACTGTTTGCCGCACCGTTAGGCCTTTGAAGGTGTGTGCTGAAAACAGTGCTTTTTCTTTTTGAAGGAGAATTCTATGAAAATCAAAATCCTTTTTGCAATTTGACAAGGTTTGAGCGGCTGCTGTATGCAGTATCGGTCACAATGGTGGTATGCTTTGCGGCGTTTTTAATCAATGATATATACGGTTATTATAACTGGAAGCGAATGCAAAAAACACAAACTGATAATTAACAAAGCCTCCGACCGCGCAAAACGGTCGGAGGCTCAGTTTTACTGAAACACAAAATCAATTTGTCAAATAATACTTAACCAAAATCTGCAATAATGTATCACGGTCAATTCTTCTGATTAAATTACGTGCATTATTATGCGTGGTGATATAAGTCGGGTCCTCAGACAAAATATATCCCACAAGCTGATTCACGGGGTTATAACCCTTTTCCTTTAAAGCGTTATAAACCACAAGCATTATTCTTCTGACTTCCATCTCACTCTCGTTGCCGAGGCTGAAAGTAATTGTGCTTTGATTGTTACCGTTCATAATATGCACCTCTCTTATAACTATATTCTACAACAACATTAACCGTTTTACAAGTAAAATTTTCAAAAGTTAAAAAATTTACACATTCTCAAGTCTTGCAAAGTTTGCCATAAGCTTTTTGGTGCCTTTTTCGTCAAAGGCAATTTCCAACAAAGTATCATTACCCATTGGCTTTACCGAAATAACCATACCGCAACCGAAAGCCTTATGCTTAACCCGTTGTCCTACTGTATAGGCATTAGAAGTTGCGGGTTTTGATGCGGTTGAGGACTTGGATTTTTGCAACAGTGTTTCGCCTCTACCCTGACCAAAGCCACTTTTAGTACCGTTATTCCTATTAGCAGGACGGAAACTTGCGAAATCATCATCATATCTCGGCTGACTGTAAGACCTTGAGCCGAAACCGTAGGTCGTATCACTATTACCACTTGAATATCGATAATCTGCACTGCCCATGCCAAATGCCGACATACCGCTGCGTACACTTTTAATGTTACACAACTCTTTGGGCACTTCTTCCAAAAAGCGTGACGGCATATTCCTGCTCGTTTGACCGAACAGCATACGGGTATAGGCATTAGAAATATGTAACTTTTTCTTGGCGCGGGTAATGGCAACATACGCCAAACGGCGTTCTTCCTCTATATCCTCGGGTGTGCCGTAAATTGACTGGTTGCCGGGGAATATACCCTCTTCAAGGCCGACCAAATAAACATTCTCGAATTCAAGACCCTTTGCCGAGTGTACCGTCATTAAAACAACAGCGTCAGCCTCGGAATCAAATTGGTCAATATCACTGATAAGGGCTACTTCCTCTAAAAATCCCGAAAGGCTTGGGTTTTCATTTTCCTTTTCGTACTGAGCAATTGAAGACGCCAATTCTTTAACGTTTTCCAATCGCTCGGCACCCTCTTGTCCCTCGGCAATAAGCATTAATGTATAGCCCGATTTATCGAGCATTTCCTCGAACAATTGAACCAACGTCACACCTTCGGTTACACCAAATTCCGTCAACGATTCAATCATATTGCAAAACTCACCGAGTTTTTTAGCACTTCGTTGCAAGGGAGGAAAATCCTCTGCTGTTTTAAAAACTTCAAACAAGCTCAAGCCCGTTTGGTCAGAAATTTCAACCGCACGACCAATCGTTGTATCACCCAAACCGCGTTTTGGCTCATTGATAATTCGTTGCAATCTTACACGGTCGCCATGGTTGGCAATAACGTTCAAATAAGCAATAACATCGCGAATTTCCTTACGGTCGTAGAATCTGTGACCACCCACAACCCTATAAGGCACGCCCGAACGGGCAAGCACATTTTCAATAGCGTTAGACTGTGCATTCATACGGTAAAGCACAGCGTTATCGGAATACCTACCGCCTGCCGCCACATTATTAAGTATAGTATCAACCACGCGTGAAGCCTCACCCTGCTCGTCGGGGGCAGTATAAACCTCGATTTTGTCACCGCCTGAAGCACTTGTCCAAAGATTTTTACCTTTTCTTGCTTTGTTGTTGGCAATAACCGCATTCGCGGCATCAAGAATAACCGATGTTGAACGGTAATTCTGCTCAAGACGTATTACCTTTGCATCAGGATATGTATCCTCAAAACTCAAAATGTTTTCAATTGTGGCGCCTCTGAAACGGTAAATACTTTGGTCGACAT
>JAZOQN010000046.1:0-10316 GCA_045656125.1 Acutalibacteraceae bacterium | reverse complement strand
ATTGAAAAGCCCAGAATTGAAACACTGGACATGACGCCGGATGGCAGATATGGCAGATTCACCCTTGAACCCCTTGAGAGAGGTTATGGTACTACAATCGGCAATAGCCTTCGTAGAACATTGCTTTCTTCTTTGCAGGGTGTTGCAGTTACCTCAATTAAAATTGACGGTATTCAGCACGAGTTCTCGACAATTCCTCACGTTAAAGAGGATGTTACTGAGATTGTTCTTAACGTAAAGGGTCTTACTGCTAAACTTCATTCCGACAGCGTGAAAACTGTTTATATTGAGGCTGAGGGTCCCTGTGAAGTAACAGGTGCTTCCATCAAGGCAGACAGCGAGGTTGAAATTCTTAATCCTGAATTGCATATTGCAACTTTGGATGAGGGTGCCAAGCTTAATATGGAGCTTACTCTTGATAAGGGTAGAGGTTATGTTCCGGCTGAAAATAATAAGACCGAGCAGACACCTATTGGCGTAATCCCCGTTGACTCTATCTATAATCCTGTTGTTAAGGCCGATTACAGTGTTGATAATACACGTGTCGGACAGCAGACAGACTATGACCGACTCACCATCGAGGTATGGACCAATGGCGTGCTTACCGCAAAGGAAGCTATTTCTTGGTCTGCCAAGATTCTCACTGAACACCTCAAGCTTTTCACCGACCTCTCGCAGGATGCATCCAATAGTGAGATTATGGTTGAAAAGGCCGGCGACGGAAAAGATAAGATTCTTGAGATGACCATTGAGGAACTTGATTTGTCGGTACGTAGCTTCAACTGCTTGAAGCGTGCAAACATTAACACGGTTGAGGACCTCACCGAAAAGACCGAGGAAGACATGATGAAGGTCAGAAACCTCGGAAGAAAGTCGCTTGAAGAGGTTATTGCCAAGCTTCAGTCGCTTGGATTTGCTCTTAAAAGCGATGACGAATAATTAACTTTCTTAAAGGAGTGAGTTAAATGCCAGGAACAAGAAAACTCGGCAGAACTGCTGACCATAGAACAGCAATGCTCAGAGCTATGGTTACTTTCCTTCTCGAAAACGGCAAGATTGAAACTACCGTTTACAGAGCAAAAGAAGTCAGTGCTATGACCGAGAAATATATTACACTCGCTAAAGATAACAGTCTTGCTAACAAGAGACAGGCACTTGCATTCATCACTAAAGAAGAAGTTGTTAAGAAACTCTTTGATGAAATTGCACCTGCTTACTCTGAAAAGAACGGTGGTTACTGCCGTATTACCAAGACCGGTCCCCGTCGCGGCGACGCTGCTGAGATGGCAATCATCGAGCTTGTGAAATAATTTGATTAAATTTAAAAACCGACCTGATTTTAGGTCGGTTTTTTCTATTTTGTCGGTTGAATTTACATTCTCATATATTATGTATACAAGGTACATTTTATGTCGAATTTTATTGACAAAATTTTTGTATTGTGGTAACATAAAAATATAATTTAGGGCAATAGTTTGCTTTGATTTTAAGGAGGCTGTAGCATATAAGGGACAAGCTGTAGAGGGGTCACTTTGTGTTAAGTCTTTTTTTGATTTTGGTGTAAATAATATTTACATATAAAAAATATTTGTTCGGAGGGAAAATACAATGAAAAAACTTCTCGCACTTCTTTTAGTCGCAGTTATGGTGCTCTCATTTGCAGCTTGCGGCGGCCAAAAAGAAAAAGAAAAATTGGGCGTTGGTGAGTCTTTGCTTCCTGCACCCGAAATCACTAAAGATTTTGAAGTCGATAAAGATTTCAAAATCGGTATCATCTGCTTGCATGATGAAAACTCTACTTATGACCTTAACTTCATCAACGCTGTTCTCGCAGTTAAGAAGGCTCTTGGCCTTACCGATGACCAGGTTATTATGAAGAGAAACATTCCCGAATCGAATGATTGCTACGAAGCCGCTAAGGACCTCGCAGTTAAGGGTTGCAAAATCGTTTTCGCTAACTCTTTCGGTCATGAAACCTATATGATTAAGGCCGCTAAAGAGTATGCTGACGTTGAGTTCTGCCATGCAACCGGTACTATGGCTCACACCGAAGGTCTTGACAACTATCATAACGCATTCGCTTCAATTTACGAAGGCCGTTACCTCGCAGGTATCGCAGCAGGTATGAAGCTTAATGAGATTAAAGCTGCCGGCAAACTTAAAGGTGCTGCACCTGTTATGGGTTATGTTGGTGCATTCACTTATGCTGAAGTTATTTCCGGCTACACCTCTTTCTATCTTGGTGCAAAATCTGTTTGCCCCGACGTTACTATGAAGGTTCAGTTTACAGGTTCTTGGTATGACGAGAACGAAGAGAAGTCTGCAGCTCAGGCTTTAATTGCAGCTGGTTGCGACCTTATTTCTCAGCATGCTGACTCTTTGGGTGCTCCTACTGCTTGTGAAGACGCAGGTATTCCTAACGTTTCTTACAACGGAAGCACTTATGATTCCGGCGAAAACACCTTCATCATTTCTTCTGCTATTAACTGGCAGCCTTACTTCTACTACATCATTAAGGCAGCTAACACCGGTGCTAAGATTGATGCTGACTATACCGGTACTATTGCTACCGGCTCGGTTGTTCTTACCGGTATCAACTTGGATGTAGCAGCTGAAGGTACCGAAGACGCTCTTAAAGCAGCTATTAAGGACCTTAAAGAAGGCAAAGTAAAGGTATTTGACACTGCTAAGGATAACTTTATCCTTAAGGATGGTCAGAAGATTACTACTCATATGGCCGACGTTGATACCGATGCAGCTTTCACTCCTGATACCGAAGCAGTTGTTAACGGTTATTTCAATGAGTCAACTTTCCGTTCAGCTCCTTACTTTGATATCCAGATTGACGGTATCACCCTTGTTAACAGCAAGTTCTAATTTATAAGTTTATAATTCAATGGCAAGGCTGCCGCTTTTAGCGGCAGCCTATGTCAAATTTAAGTCATTAAATTCGGAGGAAAACAGTGGAAAAACAAATTGCAGTCGAGATGAAAAATATATCCAAACACTTTGGAAGTGTTATGGCTAATAAGAACGTTAATCTTGACGTTTACTGTGGAGAAATACTTGCCATTCTTGGTGAAAACGGCTGTGGCAAAACCACGTTAACCAATATGCTTGCGGGTATTTATTATCCTGATGAAGGACAAATATTTGTCGACGGTAAGGAAGTTGTTATTTCCTCCCCAAAGGATGCTTTCGCAAATGGAATTGGTATGATTCATCAGCACTTTAAGCTGATTGATATATTTACCGCTGCCGAGAATATTGTTCTCGGTGTTGAGGAAAAGGGTAAGTATAATATAAAGGCTGTCAATCAAAAGGTTGCTGAAATTGCCGAAAAATACGGTTTTAAAATCGACCCTAAAAAGAAAATATACGATATGTCGGTTTCTGAAAAGCAAACAGTTGAAATTATTAAGGTTTTGTACCGTGGTGCAGACATTTTGATTTTGGACGAGCCCACTGCGGTTTTGGCTCCTCAAGAAACACAGAAATTATTTGATGTTATCCGTGCAATGCGAGATGACGGAAAATCAATTATAATTATAACTCATAAACTTCACGAGGTTTTGTCGGTTTCTGATAGGGTTGCGGTTTTGCGAAAGGGTGAGCATATTGCCACCGTTAATACTGCCGAAACCAATGAGCAGGAATTAACCGAAATGATGGTCGGTAAAAAGGTTGAACTCAACATTGAACGCAGTACTCCCGAAAATGCCGAACCTCGTCTTGTTGTTGAAAATCTTTGCAGTGTAAACGAAGAGAATACATCTGTTTTGAAAAACATTTCTTTTACAGCAAACAGTGGTGAAATTCTCGGTATTGCCGGTATAGCAGGTAGCGGTCAGCGTGAGTTGCTTGAAGCTATTGCAGGTTTGCATCAGGTTTCTGACGGTCAGATTATTTATCATAATCCTAAGACCGATAAGGAAGAGGATTTAAGAAACAAAACTCCTATACAAATCAGAGAATTGGGCGTAAGACTGTCCTTTGTCCCGGAAGATAGATTGGGAATGGGCTTGGTTGCAAATATGGGCGTTGCAGATAATATGATGCTCAGGTCATACCGCAGAGGTGTATTTTTCGTTGATAGAAAAAAACCGACTGACCTTGCAAAGCAGATAATAGAAGATTTGGATGTTGTTACCCCGGATGTTAATAAAACTCCTGTTGGCAAGCTTTCAGGCGGTAATGTTCAAAAGGTTCTTGTCGGACGTGAAATTGCCGCCTCACCCACAGTTTTGATGGCAGCTTATCCCGTAAGAGGTCTTGATATTAACTCGTCTTATACTATTTATAATCTCTTAAACGAGCAGAAGAAAAAGGGGGTTGCCGTTGTTTTTGTCGGTGAAGACCTTGATGTGCTGTTGGAGTTGTGTGACCGTATTCTCGTTATTAACGGTGGACGTGTTGCAGGTATTGTTGATGGACGTACCGCTACTAAAGAGGAAATAGGTTTCCTTATGACAAAATCTTATAAAGAGGAGGAATGAGTTTAAATGGAAAACAGAATAAAAGAACCCCTTATACACATTTCCCGACGTGATTTTGTCAGCACAAAACGTGCAATCCTTGTTAGAGTTGTTGCGGTTTTGATTGCTTTGGTTACAAGTGGTTTGCTTGCGTTTTTATTGATTGACAAGCTTAATGAATCGCCCCAAAGAATAGGTGAGTTTTATTATTGTTTCATTGATGGTATATTCTCTACAGGTGAATTAGTGTGGACTTATTTTAAAGATACAGCAGTTTTGCTTTGTATATCGTTGGCGGTGACTCCTGCCTTTAAAATGCGATTTTGGAACATTGGTGCAGAGGGTCAGACGCTTATTGGTATGCTCGGAGCAGTGGCGATGGCATTTTATTTCGGCGGCAAGGTCCCTGAATGGTTGCTTTTGATTCTTATGTTTGTCGCTGCAATTACAGCAGGTGCCATTTGGGCAATTATCCCTGCTTTGTTTAAAGCAATATGGAATACCAATGAAACGCTTTTCACGCTTATGATGAACTACGTAGCAGCGTTTCTTGTTAGTTTTATTTTGGTTGTTTGGGTGCCCAGTGGTACAGCACTTGGAGAATTGGCTCACGGACATTTGCCGTCAATAGGACATAACTATCTGCTTATTATCGCTGTAACGGTGATTTTAACTTTTGCTTTAAATATTTATTTGAATTATAGTAAGCAGGGATATGAGATTGCCGTTGTCGGTGAAAGTGAACGAACTGCTAGATATGTTGGTATAAATGTTAAAAAAGTAATTATTCGCACAATGATAATTTCGGGTGTTTTGTGTGGCTTGGCAGGTTTCCTTGTTGGAGCAGGCCTTGACCATTCGATTACAAGTGAATCTATTGAGGGACGCGGATTTACCGCCATTATGGTTTCTTGGTTAGCAAAGTTTAAACCTATTTTTATGCTTATAACAGCAGCACTTGTTGTGTTCCTTGAAACTGGTGCAAGTCAGATTTCCGAAACGTTTGATGTTCAGGGTGCTATGCCTGACATTATCGTCGGTATAATATTGTTCTTTATTATCGGTTGCGAATTCTTCTTGAATTACGAAGTTCATTTCAGACACCGCAACAGAGTTCAAAAGGAGGAAAATTAAACTATGCAATGGCTTAATTTCTTTATAGAAGCTCTGGCTTTCGGTGCAACGTTTATATATGGCTCGACCGGTGAAATTATCACCGAAAAGGCAGGACATTTGAACCTTGGTATTCCCGGCATTATGTGTATGGGCGGAGCAGGTGGATGTGCTGTTCTCAATGTTATTGGTAAATCAGACTTACCGCCGTTGGTTATCGTAGCAATTGGAATTGTGGTTGCATTTTTAACGTCTGCACTTATGGGCTTGATTTACAGTTTTCTCACCGTAACCTTGCGTTGTAATCAGAACGTAACCGGTTTGGCAATGACTACGTTTGGTGTTGGATTGGCATGGACTATAATGGCTAAACTTACACAGTCCATGTATCTTAATACTCCTAAAAAGTATTTCCGTATGCCGTTCTACAATAATATTGATTATTGGCAGAGCATTGAACTTTCTTCGATGCAGAAACTTGGAATTATGTTTTTCTTGGCGGTAATTATTGCCATAGTTGCATCGTACGTGTTGTATCACACTAAGGTTGGTCTTAACCTTCGTGCCATCGGTGAAAATCCCGCAACGGCTGATGCTGTCGGTATTAACGTAACAGTATATAAGTATATTGCAACCTGCATTGGCAGTGGTATTGCAGGATTGGGCGGTCTTTATTATATTGTTGATTTTGCTGCCTCGGGTGACGCTTATAAGAGTTTGGAGGCATTTGGTTGGCTTTCAATTGCGTTGGTTATTTTCGCACTTTGGCGTCCGCATATTACTATTTTAGGTTCGACAGTATTTGGTATTTTGTTTAGTTGCAGTTCAATGTTATCAAATTTTGATTTTATTGAGCTTACAAGGTCGTCTAAACCGATTCTCCGTATGTTGCCTTATGTTGTAACAATTATCGTTTTGATTATTACAAGTATTCGCAACAAAAAGGAAAATCAACCTCCGCAATCATTAGGTCTTTCGTATTTTAGAGAAGAAAGATAAATTGAGTTCAAAATTAAAATAAGGCACTGGGCGTTAGCCCAGTGCCTTATTGTTTGCGTAACTTTATTTTAAATGGTTTCGATTTTAGAATAATGACACTCTGATACAGTTAACTCAGGGAAAGCTCCTGCAATGTCTCGGCAAAGTACCGAAACGATAGGGTCTTCGGTGTTAAAGTGACCTGCATCGTAAAGGGAAATGCCGAGCCTTGAAGCCTCTAAAAAGATGTGATGCTTAATATCGGCAGTTACAAAAGCATCTGCACCGCAGTTTACGGCATCATAAAGGAAATCACCGCCTGAACCTGAGCAAACAACAACGGTTGTAATATCGCGGTTGCCGGCGGTAAACTTCACACCGCCGCCTAAAGCACTTTTAAGGTGTCGGGCGAAATCGTAAGGGTCTTCAGGACTGTCAAGGTAGCCTTTTCGAATCAAAAAGCCGTCATTCGCAGTGACCTGCTCAATGTCGTAAAGACCTATTGCTTCTGAAAGAGCATCGTTTACACCACCGTCGGTTTGGTCGAGGTTGGTGTGCATTGAAATAACCGAAATTTTCTTGCGGATTAACTTATATACCAAACTGTCGGAAGTAACCGATTTTAAACCGTCAAAAATAATCGGATGGTGAGTCACAATGAGGTTGGCACCTAAGTCTTCGGCACGGTCTATAACCTCGTCGAAGCAGTCTAATGATACCAAAACACCTTTAATATCCATTTCTTCGTCACCGACTAAAAGTCCGACGTTGTCAAAATCACAGGCTAAATTTTTCGGTGCTACTGTGTAAAGGAACTTGAGCATTTCTTTAACCTTCATTATGTCACACTCCTTTTATTATATTTATAAATATTATTTCTTGCTGAACGAATCCTTAAGTGCTACTGTACGGTTGATTACAATGTGGTCAGGTGTGCTCGAAGTATCGACAGTAAAGTAACCCTGACGCATAAACTGGTATGTTGAGCCGATAGCAGCATCTTTCATAAATGCTTCGCATTTGCAGTTTCCTAAAATTGTCAAGGAATCGGGATTCAAGTTGTCCTGGAATGAGGAAACACCCTCTTCGTCAGACGGGTTTTCAACGTTGAAAAGGCGGTCGTAAAGTCTTACTTCTGCATCTACACAGTGTGCGGCAGAAACCCAATGGAGAGTACCTTTAACCTTGCGTCCGTCAGGTGAGTCGCCACCTTTGGTAGCGGGGTCGTAGGTGCAGTGAACAACAGTGATGTTGCCGTCATCGTCCATTTCGTGTGAAGCATATTTTACAAAATATGCACCTTTCAAACGTACTTCTTTTTCGGGACAAAGTCTGAAATACTTCGGGGGAGGAACCAATGCAAAATCATCCTGCTCAATGTAAAGTTCACGTGAGAATTGGATGTTTCTTGTACCCAATTCAGGCTTGTTGGGGTTGATTTCAACGGCAATTTCTTCCACTTGACCTTCAGGGTAATTATCAATAACAACCTTTAATGGACGTAAAACGGTCATAGCACGCTCTGCATTGATGTTAAGATAATCTCTTACGCAAGACTCAAGCAAAGCATAGTCAATAACGCTGTAAGCCTTAGAAACGCCGATTTTTTCACAGAAATTGCGGATAGCCTCGGCAGGATAGCCACGGCGACGCATACCGCTGATGGTTGCCATTCTCGGGTCATTCCAACCCTCAACAATATTGTCATTAACCAATTTTAAGCACTTACGTTTACTGGTTAATGTGTAGTTTACATTCATTCTTGCAAACTCAATCTGTCTCGGGGGAGTAGGAATGTTCAAAACCTCCAAGAACCAGTTGTAAAGCGGTCTGTGGTTTTCAAATTCCAACGAGCAAAGTGAGTGGGTGACACCCTCTTTAGCATCGGACAGCGGATGCGCAAAGTCATACATGGGGTAAACACACCACTTGTCACCGGTGCGGTGATGGTGTGCTTTCAAAACGCGGTAGATAACCGGGTCACGCATATTAAGGTTGGGTGAAGCCATATCAATTTTAGCACGAAGTACCATTGAACCGTTTTCGAATTCGCCTGCGGTCATACGGGCAAATAAATCCTTGGTTTCCTCAATAGGTCTGTCGCGATAAGGACTGTTTTTGCCGGCTTCGGTTAAAGTTCCTCTCATTTCGCGGATAGTATCAGCATCCGATTCATCAACATAAGCCAAGCCTAAATCAATAAGTTTTAAAGCACATTCATAGATAAAATCAAAGTAATCTGAAGCATAGTAAACGTTATCCCACTGGAAACCCAACCAGTTGATGTCTTCCATAATGGCGTCGACATATTCAACGTCTTCTTTAGTCGGGTTAGTGTCGTCAAGACGAAGATTACACTTGCCGTTATATTTTTCAGCAGTACCGAAGTCAATGCAGATAGCCTTTGCGTGACCGATGTGCAAATAACCGTTCGGTTCGGGCGGGAAACGGGTTTGTACCTTTTCGTAAACGCCCTTTTCAAGGTCTTCGTCAATAAAATCGTGTATAAAGTTGGAGGGTAATGCAACCTCCGGAATATTATTGTTTTCCATTTTCAGTTCTCCTCGGTCAATTTTTGTAAAAAGCAATCGCATTGTCTATGCGGTTTAATACAGTTTCAGTTCCCAATACCTTCATAATACTGCAAAGGTCGGGAGTATTGGTACGTCCTGTGATTGCAACTCGGATAATGGTTGAAGCATCACCTGGACTGCCTTTATACTTGTCAGGCTCTGCCTTATACATTTTTGTATCGGTTGCAAAGTCAGCACAAGGGCAAATTGACTTAATTGTCTCAAACCATTGTTGGTTGTCATGTTCAGGATTGTAAACGCCCTTGTAAGCCTCTAAAATCTTAACCGCAGATTCTTTGGCAATACTTTCGGGTAGGCTAAAACAGGGTGTAAACAGTTCGTCGAACATAAATGCCGAATACTGTTTAGCGTCACTCCATTTGATTATATCTTTTCTGGGTTTCGGGTTTTCGCGGTCGATATTGAAAATCTGTAAAGTCTTTTCTTCGTCTTTTTTTAGAATTTCGTAAAATTCTTTGTCATATTCTTTCGCCCAATCTAAAAGATAATCAACAACTTCTTGTGTTTTCATTTTACTGATAACGGTTTTTGAAACGTCATTCAGCTTGTCCGTATCAAATAAGGCACCTGAAGCACTCATTTTCTTAATGTTGAACTTGAATTCCTTATAGTCAGCAGTCGGGTTAGCACGGCGGAAATCCTCGAAATCGCTTGCTGCGATGGTCATAAGATACTCAATAACACTGATTGCGGGATAACCTTGCTCTGCAAAATAGTGTACTGCGGCTTCAGGGTCTTTTCGTTTGCTTATTTTACGCTTGTTGCCGTTGTCAAGTTTCATAATGGGTGAAACGTGAACATACTTCGGTGCTTTAAAGCCTAATAAACGGAACAACTGCAAATGCTTAGGAGTAGAAGAAATCCACTCGTCACCGCGGATAACGTGTGTAGTGTGCATCAAATGGTCGTCAACTGCATGTGCGAAATGGTAGGTCGGAATACCGTCAGATTTTAAAATGACAAAATCCTCGTCATTTTCGGGCATTTCAATTTTACCTTTTATGCCGTCATCAAATGTAACCTTATTTTCTTCACTGCCGGGTGACTTTAAACGCACAACAAAAGGCTTGCCTTGGTCGATTAAAGCCTTGGCTTCGTCGAAAGTAATATTGCGGTGTTTAGCATACTCACCGTGATAGCCGGTACGCACCTTTAA
>JAZOQN010000045.1:0-21331 GCA_045656125.1 Acutalibacteraceae bacterium | reverse complement strand
TTTTTTGATATAAGATTATTCGTGTTCTTTAAGCCAGATAGTAGCTTTCTCTTTAGAAATGCTTTTAATATTTTCAGCGGGGTAAATGGAATCTTCACCGCCGTTGACATAGAGGAAAAGTTTTCCGTCCGGCATTTCGTAAAGTGACTCCTCATAGCCATTTGCGTCGCCAAATTCACCAACGGTGAATTTTTTGATTAAAGTTGCAACTTCAGTGTCGTACTCACGTTTACAAATAATTTTTTTCATAACGTTCTCCTTTGGTTAAATAAGAAATTATAATTATAGCTATAGTTTATGCGTATAAATTATTAATATTACAGGTTGCCGTTCTTGTCGGTTTTAGGAACATAGGTAAAATTTGCATAATCTCTGCAGTCATAATGCCCTTTGATATAATTAATCGGCACTCCGTTGATAATGACAGTTGAGTCTATGTCTTTAGGCCAATTGATAATACTTTCACGTGTGCCAATTTGCCAATAAATAGTACGGCTTTCGCCGGTGAAATCATTTTTTACTGCAACGCGTATTGCAGCAGGATGTTCATCAGTTGGCTCAACTTCAAAAACTTGAAGCAAAATGCCGGAGCTGAAAAGTATGTTTTGGTCATAGTCTTCTCTTAAAAGTTTTCCGGCGGGTAGGTTGTTGAGATTATAAAAGAATTCGTCTTTAACCATAAAACTTACATTAAAAGCGGTAATTATAATAGTTAAAAGGGCTATTATCATACAAACCTTACGTTTCATTTTACGACTCCCTTATCTTGTTATTCAGAAAAGATTGGTTTATTTTACAACCTTTAATGAAATATCAAAAGCTTTGACCGAGTGTGTGATTGCACCTATCGAAATAATATCAACGCCGGTTTCGGCAACTGCACGGATGGTATCGGCGGTAATGTTGCCTGAAGCCTCCAAAAGAGCCTTTCCGTTGACAATTTCGACTGCTTTTTTCACTGTTTCGCAATCCATATTATCCAGCATAATGATTTCACAGCCGGTATTAAGAGCTTCTTTGACCTCGTCTAAATTACGGGTTTCAACCTCAATTTTTACAGTGTGACCGATTTTTTCTCTCAAGGTTGAAACAGCTTTTGTAATACTGCCGCAGGCATCAATGTGATTGTCTTTAAGCATTGCGGCATCAGAAAGATTAAAACGGTGGTTTTTACCGCCACCACAGGTCACAGCGTACTTTTGCAAGGCACGAAGTCCGGGCAAGGTTTTTCTGGTGTCGGCAACGGTGGCGTTAGTGCCTTTGATAATTTTTACTGCAGCATTCGTCATTGTTGCAATACCTGACATGTGTTGAATAAGGTTTAAAGAGGTGCGTTCACCCTTTAATAAAAGTTTTGTCGGACCGCTGATTTCAGCGATAATATCACCTTTTTGAAGAGTATCACCGTCGTTTTTATACTTTTTCATTTCAAAATCGCCAAGCAACTCAAATACGCGAAGTGCAACGTCGACTCCACATAAAACGCCATCGGCTTTGGCTAAAAATTTTGCGGTTGATACGTGACTGTCAGGCAAAAGATTGTCTGCCGCTGCATCTATGTAATTTATGTCCTCTAAAAGAGCGGTTTTGATAATGTCGTCAATATAAAACTGCATCATTTGTGAATGACCTCCTTTAAAACTATCGAAGCAATGTTGGCTAAACTTCTTGCTTCAAGATAGTCGTTGGTTATTTGGAAACGTTTATTGTTAAGTCTTGCTGCTATGTTTTCAACCTCGGGCTGATATTTTCTTGCTGCCTCGGGGTTAGGTAAAACAAAGTGGCATTTTTGCATTATGTTACGAATTGAAGTTCTTGTGCCGGTAGGCATTGGCGCGCCGTCAACCGAATGTACCGGAGCAGTGCCACAAACCGAGGTGTCGTTATAACTGCGGTTGATATCCTCGGCGGCTCTGCGACCGAAAACAAGAGTCTCAAGCAAGCTGTTTGAAGCCAAGCGGTTTTTGCCGTGAACACCAGTGTGTGAACATTCACCCACAGCGTAAAGGCGGTTAATACGTGTTCTCGAATTCAAATCAACGTTAATTCCGCCCATAAGATAATGATGTGTCGGGAAAACGGGAATGAGGTCCTTGGTCATATCAATACCTTCGCTTAAACAACGCTCGTAAATCATCGGGAAGCGGTCGTGTATAAATTCGGGTGTGCGATGGGTGATATCAAGATAGAACTTATCGCTACCTGTCCTACGCGATTCCAGAATAATACCACGTGAAACCACGTCGCGAGGGGCTAATTCCAAACGCTCATCATAGCGGTGCATAAAGCGTTCGCGGTGGCAGTTGACAAGGTAAGCGCCCTCACCTCTGACAGCCTCGCTGATAAGAAAACGCTCACGGCAGTTGTCACCTGCAAAGCCGGTCGGGTGGAATTGAATATAACTCAAATTTTCAATTCTTGCACCCAAGCCGTTGGCAATCGAAATGCCGTCACCCGTAGCGATTGAGGAGTTTGTGGTATATTTGTAAACTCTGCCGATACCACCGGTTGCAATAATTACGAATGAAGCGGCAACAGTGGTTAGTTTGCCGTTTGAAAGCAAAGAGGCATAATATCCGTTGTTTGCCTCGTCCAAAAAGGCAAGCGAAGTGTTTTCAACAATATCAACATTAGGCAAATTTTTGGTGGCGGCAATAATAGTTCTCATAAGTTCCTCGCCTGTAGTGTCACGGTGATGGACAATACGGCGACGGCAGTGTCCGCCCTCTAACGTGGCGTGAATATGACCGTCAACCTTGTCAAACTCACAACCAAGTTCAATCATTTTTCTGACATCTTGGGGACCTTCTTTAACCAGCACGTCAACTGCCTCAGGGCGATTTTCGTGCTTTCCGGCAATCATAGTGTCCTCAATATGCAGGTCAAAACTGTCATTCTCGGTATCTAGTACTGCAGCAACGCCACCTTGTGCCAAGTTGCTGTTGCAAAGCCTTAATTCACGTTTGGATACTACCAAAGCAGTTATTCTACTGTCGAGGTTATAGGCGGCATAAAGACCCGAAAGTCCCGCACCTACAATTAAAACATCATACTTATCACGCATTTTAAACGTCATCTCCTAAACAAAAGAGAAAAAACATACATACACACTATATATTATACCACACAGTTATTAAAAAAGAAAGAGTAAAATATATAAAAAAACAACTGTCTAATAATAGACAGTTGTTTTAAGTGTCGGCATTACCTATTTTCCCGGGCCGTCACCAGCCAAGTATTTTCGGCACAAATGAGCTTAACTTCCGTGTTCGGGATGGGAACGGGTGGACCCTCACCGTAATCAACACCGACTTATGCAAAGACGAAAATCTCACCTCTAAAATCAGATTTGGATTATTCGTGTTTGCTTACTCGTTCTTCGCGAGTGCAGGAGTTATATTACCACACCTTTTATCAAAATGCAAGTCTTTTTTTAAAAAATTTTAAAAATATTTTAAAAGCATTAAAATATGCATTTAATTTAGGTGTTGCTTTGGGGTGTCAAAGGGCTTTTCGTCCCTCTAAAGCACGTGAAAGTGTTACTTCGTCGGCATATTCCAAATCACTGCCAACGGGGATGCCGTATGCCAAGCGGGTGACCTTGATACCCATAGATTTAACCAAACGTGAAATATAACTTGCAGTGGCTTCGCCCTCAACAGTAGGATTGGTAGCAACAATGATTTCCTGTACCTCGCCTGAAGAAAGCCTCTGCATCAGTTCACGAATTTTAAGTTGGTCGGGACCAATGCCGTCAAGCGGGCTGATTGCACCGTGCAAAACGTGGTACAGTCCTTTAAATTCGCGTGTGCGTTCAAATGCCATAACGTTCTGTGCGTCCTCAACAACGCAGATAACACTACGGTCGCGGTCGACAGCAGAGCATATCGAACAAACCTCACCGTCGGTAAGGTTTTGACAAACGTTGCAATACTTTATTTTGGCCTTGGCTTCCAAAAGCGCTTCGGAAAATTTGCCTGCCATTCCGTCGGGGCGGGTTATGACATAGTAAGCCAATCGCCGTGCGGTCTTTTTGCCGATGCCGGGCAGTCTCTCAAACTGCTCAATCAATCGGTCAAGCGGTGCAACACTGTAAGCCATCAGAAAAGTCCCGGAATGTTAAGTCCGCCGGTAATTGCACCCATCTCGGATTCTTGAGTTTCGGTAATTTTCTTGACAACGTCATTAACAGCAATAACGATATAGTCTTCCAACATTTCGATGTCTTCGGGGTCAACTGCTTCGGGGTCGATTGTAATTTTCTTCATTTCGTGGCTACCGGTCATTGTAACTTCGACAATTCCACCACCTGCAGTTGCAGTAAATTCGCGTTCCTCAAACTCCGACTGGAAGTTAGCCATATCTTCCTGCATTTTTTGTACTTGTTTCAACATTGCGGCCTGACTTTGACCGTTGTTTGCTCCGGGAATTCTTGCTTTCATTTTTATTATCCTTTCTTTTGTGCGACGATAAGTTAATTATCAGAACTCGGCACTTCAAGTGTTTTTAATTTGTTAATTATATCCTGCAACGGGTCACCGGTGGCGGCAACCTTTTTCTTGTAGGGACCTAATTTGTAGGTTCTGCCCACAACCGACTGTACGGCATTGCGAATTTGCGTGCGGTAAATTGGGTCGCCACGCATCAAGGGGATAAATTGGTCATTTTCAGAGTCAATCAACAGAACTTCGTCTTTTAAATAGGCTTTTGAACCTCTCAAAACAGCCGCCATTAAGGGAGCGGTTTTGGTTAACTCGTCCAAAACGTCAATCCAAGCCTCAAAAACAGTTTCACTGTCGGCAACAAGGCTTTCTTCAGGTGCAGGTGAGGGTGTTTCCTCAACCAACGCATCAGCAATCTCAATTGTTTCAGATGGAATAGGTGGCATACCGTCATCGTCAACTGAATTTTCAATCGGAGCAGGTCTAACCTCGACAACGTTGTCAATTTCCGACTCAACCTCTGTCGGTGCAGGGGTTTTGGGCGCTGTGGCAGTAACGGGACTTCCGTATTTCACAGTTCTTTCCAAACGTTCAATTCGGTCTAAAATAGCTGACGGTGAAGAGTCAAGTTGAGGACTGCAGAGTTTTACGATTGCGGTTTCAAACTCTGTTCTGCGGTCGGCCATAGTCATTCTGTCAAGTGTCAAGTTAAATACATTGATTGCGTTGACAATACCCTCAAGCGGATAAGAAACGGCTTGGGATTGGATTGCCTCAAGCTCTTTTGGTGTTGAAATTATGAGCGAACCCGGTGTTTTAACCGTTTTTGCTACCATTAAATTGCGGTAGTGGTTTATCATCTCGTTGCAAAGGCGTTGCAGGTCAACAGCGTTTTTGTGGAGCTCATCAACCTTAGTTAACGCGGTACCAACGTCTGCCGACAGAATATGGCTTGCCAAATCCAAGCAGTAGTTGTTACCTGCAAGTGAACAAACGCTTATTACGTCAGAATCGGTTATATGATGTGTGCGTGCGGCACAAAGGTCAAGTGTTGATAACGCATCACGCATACCACCGTCGGACAAGGTGGCTATCATTTCGGCAGCAGAGCGGTCGATAGAAAAGCCTTCCTTTTCGGCAATATAAAGAATGCGGTCAGCAATTGCCTCGGGTGAGATGCGGTGAAAGTCAAACCGCTGACAACGGGAAAGTATAGTCGCGGGAAGTTTGTGCACCTCGGTTGTGGCAAGGATGAAAATAATATGTGCCGGTGGCTCTTCCAAAGTTTTAAGCAACGCGTTAAATGCACCGGGAGACAGCATATGCACCTCGTCTATGATGTAAACGCGGTACTTTGAGGAGGTAGGGGTATAGGATACCTGCTCACGCAAATCTCTGATATTGTCAACACCGTTGTTAGATGCGGCGTCAATTTCGGTTATGTCAAGCACGTCACCCTCGGCAATGGCACGGCAGGAGTCACACTTGCAGCATGCATCACCGTCGGAAGAGTTTAAGCAGTTAACAGCTTTGGCTAAAATTTTGGCGCAGCTTGTCTTACCGGTTCCTCTTGGACCGGTGAATAAATAGGCATGGAAAATCTTGCCCGACTTTAATTCGTTTTTAAGTATTTCGGTTATGTGTTCTTCGCCAACAACGTCTTGAAAACTCATAGGACGATATTTGCGGTATAAAGCCTGATACAAGAAAAATCCCCCTTTGTTGCTTTTAATTGTTTAGTGAAAAAGCACGCCCTAAGGCGTACGAACGACCGAGTTTACTGCGGCACACAAGGAAATCCGCTTAATGCTGCTCGGTTCCCCGCCTGACATGGTTCACGGCACCCTGTCGCACAGGACCCGACCGTTCGCACGCCTTAAAGCGTGCTTACTCAAAGTATTATACAATAAAACAACGGAAAATACAACAACAAATTTAACATAGTTTAACTTAATTTTAAGTAAATGTAATAATATATCGACAATATACTCGGATACGGCAGCAATGTTCCTTAAAATCACCGTCCTTTTAGATAAAAAAATTATACGCTATACTATATGTTGTGGTGGGGTTGGAACGTATAAAATTTAAGAGAATTATATGTAAAATTTACGATAAAAATGTAGACATTTGAAGACGAGTGTGTTATAATTTTAACAAGTTATGCAAAGTGAGATATTATGTCTAACATAACACCGCTCATTTTGACGTAATTGTACTTTTATTTCAGGAGGAAAAGCTAATGAAGAAACATGCCAGCTCTATTCCGTTTAACGGAACACCCGAGCAGGAAGCAAAGCTTAAGGCTGTCATTGAAGCAAAGAAAGATATTCAAGGCTCTTTGATGTCCATTATGCAGGAAGCTCAGGGTATTTACGGCTATTTGCCGCTTGAGGTTCAGTCTATGATTGCCGAAGGTCTTGGCATTTCGGTTGAGGAGGTTTACGGTATCGCAACCTTCTATGCTCAGTTTGCATTGTCACCCAAAGGCAAATACAACATTTCTGTTTGCTTGGGAACTGCTTGCTATGTTAAGGGAGCACAGAAACTTATCGACCGTCTTATTGAGGTTTTGGGTATTCAACCCGGTGAATGTACTGCAGACGGTAAATTCTCGCTTGAGGCTTGCCGTTGCATCGGTGCTTGCGGACTTGCACCGGTTCTTACCGTCAACGAAGATGTTTACGGCCGTTTAACCGAAAAGGATATCGACGGTATTATTGCAAAATACGCTGATTAATTTTTAATCAAGGGAACATACACGTATGAAAATAAGTGAGATTAAAGAACTTTTAAAAGCTGAAGTTGTCTGCGGAGAAGATTTGCTCGAGAACGAAGTTTACTCTGCTTGCGGAAGTGACATGATGAGTGACGTTTTGGCTTATGTTAAGGACCAGGGTGTTCTGCTCACCGGACTTGTAAATTCGCAGGTTATCAGAACTGCTGAGATGATGGATATGGTTTGCATAGTTTTCGTTCGCAACAAGCGTCCCACCGAAGAAATGGTAGAGCTTGCACGTGAAATGGGAATTGCATTGCTGTGTTCACCCAAGCGTATGTATGAGGCTTGCGGTAAACTTTACATGAATGGGCTTAACCGAAGCGGAGTAGCGTCATGAGTGAGCCGTTAAAATTCAAGTATGACGTTCAGGGCAATAATTTTGCCTCTGCAGGTCAGGCTTCCGTAATGGTCAAGAAAAATCTTCGTCAAATCGGTCTTTCACCGGAGATTATAAGACGTGTATCTATCGCAATGTATGAGGGTGAAATCAATATGGTTATCCACGCAGGCGGCGGCACTGCCGAGGTGCTTGTGTATGAGGATAAAGTTGTAATCATTCTTGACGACTGCGGTCCCGGTATACCGAACGTAGAGCTTGCTATGAAAGAAGGTTTTTCGACTGCACCTGACAATATCAGGTCGTTAGGCTTTGGTGCCGGTATGGGCCTTCCTAATATGAAACGTTATACCGACAGTTTGGAAATTGAAACTCAACTCGGAAAAGGCACCCGCATTACAATGCAGGTCAATTACCAATAAGAGAGTAACTTTATGAATACATATTTACATTCGGTTTCGTTAAATGAAGAAAAATGCACCGGCTGCACAACCTGCCTAAAGCACTGTCCGACCGAGGCTATTCGAATCAAGGACGGACGTGCGGTTATCAACCCCGGCAGATGTATTGATTGCGGCGAGTGTATCAGAGTATGTCCCCATGAGGCAAAGCTTGCAGTTTGCAACTCTTTCAAGGATTTGGAAAAGTTCAAATGGCGTATTGCATTGCCTGCTCCCACACTTTATGGTCAGTTTGAAGAACTTGAAGACATTGATTATTGTCTGCAAGGGCTTCTTGATATGGGCTTTAATCAGGTGTATGAGGTTTCTCAAGCCGCCGAATTTGTTTCGGAATACACAAGACTGCTCATAAAGACCGAGGGTGTTAAAAAACCCATTATCAGTTCGGCTTGTCCCGTTATCGCACGACTGATTGCGTTAAGATTTCCTTATTTAAAGGATAATCTTATGCCACTGCTTCCGCCGATGGAAATTGCGGCAATGAAAGCAAGAGAGCGTGCTTTAAAAGAACATCCCGAACTTAAACCGGAGGATATAGGCGTTTGCTTTATTTCTCCCTGTCCTGCCAAGGCAAGCTATGTTAAAAACGGATTCGGCTCATATAAAAGTGCTGTTGATTTGGTTGTGCCGATTAGTGAGATTTATTTCAAGCTTATAAATTCTATGAAGCGAGAAATAACTCCGGTGCCGGTTTCCCGTTCGGGAGTTATCGGTATCAGCTGGGCAACCTCGGGCGGTGAGGCCACCGCAATTTTCAACGATAAGTACTTAGCAGCCGACGGCATTGAAAACGTTATTAAAATGCTTGACCAGATTGAAAACGGTATGATTCCCCAGCTTGAGTTTATTGAGCTTAACGCTTGCACCGGCGGTTGCGTCGGCGGAGTGTTGACGGTGGAAAATCCGTTTATCGCAAGGGCAAGACTTCAAACTTTAAGACGGTACCTTCCGGTATCGCAAAACTTCTTGGATGACAATGAAAAGTATATACCCGACGATTGTTTCTTCCAAGAGGTGCCGGCATATAAGCCCATTTCAAGACTTTCGGATAATATCGGAGAGTCAATGCGTATGATGGCAGACATTCAGAGTCTCAAAGAAGCGTTACCCGGTATTGATTGCGGTGCATGCGGTGCACCGAGTTGCCGTGCTTTCGCAGAAGACGTCATAAAGGGCGAGTGCTCGGTTGATGCTTGTATAATAAGACAGCATAAAAACTTAAACAATAACAAAATCGAGGAGTAGCTATGACCGTTAAAGAACTTTCGGAAAAGTCTGGGTTTTCGGTTGTGACACTGCCTGAACCTTCAAGGGAAATCGGCGGTGCTTACTGCTGTGACCTTTTAAGCTGGGTTATGGGCAGGGCAAAGGCAGATGATGCTTGGATTACCATTATGACTAATTCAAACATAATCGCCGTAGCGTCGCTTGCCGATACAGCCTGCATTATTCTTTCCGAGGGTGTCGAGCTTGATTCAGAGGTTAAAGTGTTAGCCGAATCAAAAGGCGTAAACGTTTTGGGCACCGATAAGCCCATATACGAAACCGCCGCAACCTTGAGTAGTTTGCTATGAGTCGCTACACTTACGATTTTCACATTCATTCCTGCCTTTCTCCCTGTGCCGATAACGATATGACTCCCTCGAACATTGCCGGAATGGCAACGTTGGCAGGCGTCAATATTATGGCACTGACCGACCATAACACCACGAAAAACTGTCCGGCATTTTTCAAAGCCGCAAAAAGAAACGGAATTATCCCAATAGCCGGTATGGAATTAACCACCGCAGAGGATATTCACATAGTTTGCCTCTTTGAAAAATTGGACGAGGCGTTGAAGTTCGGCGAGGAAATAGAAAAGCACAGGATTCTTATCAAAAACCGTACCGACATTTTCGGTGACCAGCTGATTATGGACGAGGAGGACAATGTAATAGGTACTGATGAGTATCTGTTGTCCAACGCGACCGATATTTCGGTTGACGAAGTACCGAAGTTGGTGGGAAAGTTCAACGGTGTGTGCTATCCTGCACACGTGGACCGTACATCAAACGGTATTATTGCTATTTTGGGTGATTTTCCGCCCACTCCGAAGTTCAATTTGGCAGAGTTTCACGATGCTGAAAAAATTGAGGAATATCGGTATAAATATCCTATTTTGGACGGTAAAAAACTGCTTGTCAGTTCTGACGCGCATTACCTTTGGGATATAAGGGATGCGGAAGGTTATTTAGAAATAGATGATGAGCCGTATAGCAGTGATTTGGTAAGAAAAAACCTTTTCAAGATTTTGAGGGGTGAAGAATGAAAGAATTATCCTTAAATATTCTTGATATTGCCGAAAATTCGGTAAGAGCGAATGCTACGCTCATAAATATAACAATAATTGAAGACAGTGAAACCTTAAAGGTAACGGTTAAGGATGACGGCTGCGGTATGACAAAAGAGATTTTGGAAAATGTCACCAATCCGTTTTGCACAACCCGTACTACCAGAAAAGTAGGTTTGGGAATCCCGTTGCTTAAGCTTCAGGCAGAACAAACCGGCGGAAGCGTTACGATAGTATCAAAACACAAAGACGAATTCCCTGATACACACGGAACCGAAACCGAAGCACTGTTTTATAAGAATCACATAGATATGACTCCGTTAGGAGATATCATAGCCACCGTAATAACCCTTATTCAATGTAATGAGAACCTTGATTTACTGTTTACCCACACCACCTTAAATGGTGAGGTTAGACTGGATACAAGGGAATTAAGGGAAGTTTTAGGTGACGTACCGCTTAATACTGTTGAGGTTATAATGTGGATTAAAGAAAACCTTATTGAACAGTATGAGGCATTAAAATTGTAAATTATTTCAGAAAGGAAACGATAATATGAAATCATTGGCAGAACTCGCAGCAATCAGAGACAAGATGAAGGACAAGGTCGTTATCCGTGAAGGTACTCAAGGCATCCGCGTAGTAGTTGGTATGGCTACCTGCGGTATCGCAGCCGGTGCACGCCCCGTTCTCAATACTTTTGTTGAGGAAGTTAATAAGGCAGAACTTTCCGACAAGGTTACCGTTACCCAGACAGGTTGTATCGGTATTTGTCAGTATGAGCCGGTTGTTGAAATCGTTGAGGACGGCAAGGACAAGGTCACTTATGTTAAAATGACCGCCGAAAAGGCAGCCGAGGTTGTAGAAAAGCACCTCAAGGGTGGTAAGGTTATCGCCGAATACACTATCAGCAATTACCAAGCATAATTGCGAATTTAATAGTTAATTAAATCTATACAGTATATATTTGGAGGTATAATTATGATTCGTGCACAAGTTCTTATTTGTGGCGGTACAGGCTGTACCTCTTCGGGTAGCGTTGCAATTCAGAAGGAATTTCAGTCGCAAATTGAGGCTAACGGCCTTGCCGAAGAAGTAAAAATTGTACAGACCGGTTGTTTCGGTCTTTGTGCTTTAGGTCCTGTCGTCATCGTTTATCCCGACGGTACATTCTATTCCAGAGTTACCGCCGACGACGTAGCAGAAATCGTTTCAGAGCATCTTCTCAAAGGACGTCCGGTTGAGCGTTTGGTTTATAACGATACCGGTTCTGAAGAGACAGTTGAAAATGTTTCCTTGAACGACACTGCTTTCTATCGTTCACAGCACCGTGTAGCATTACGTAACTGCGGTGTTATCAACCCCGAAAATATTGATGAATACATAGCAATGGACGGCTATCAGGCTTTGGGTAAGGCTTTGACCGAAATGACTCCTGATGAGGTTATCAGTGTTGTTTTGGCTTCCGGTCTTCGTGGCCGTGGCGGTGCAGGCTTCCCCACCGGTAAGAAGTGGGAATTGGCTCGCAACCTTGTAAAAGATGCCGACCAGAAGTATGTTGCATGTAACGCTGACGAAGGTGACCCGGGTGCATTTATGGACCGTTCGGTTCTTGAAGGTGACCCTCACGCACTTATCGAGGCTATGGCTATTGCCGCTTACGCTATCGGTGCAAACCAGGGCTTCGTTTATGTCCGTGCAGAGTATCCGATTGCTGTTAACCGTTTACAGATTGCTATCGACCAGGCTCGTGAATACGGCTTGCTCGGTAAAAACATCTTCGACACCGGATTTGATTTCGATATGGAAATCCGTCTTGGTGCAGGTGCATTCGTTTGTGGTGAGGAAACCGCTCTTATGACCTCTAACGAAGGTAAACGCGGTGAGCCTCGTCCCCGTCCTCCGTTCCCGGCAGTTAAGGGTCTTTTCGGCAAGCCGACCGTTCTTAATAACGTTGAGACCTATGCTAACATTCCTCAGATTATCTTAAAGGGTGCTGATTGGTTCACCTCTATGGGTACTGAGAAGAGCAAAGGTACCAAAGTTTTCGCTTTGGGCGGTAACATTAAGCATACCGGACTTGTTGAAGTTCCTATGGGTACAACCCTTCGTACCATTGTTGAGGAAATCGGTGGCGGTATCCCGAATGGTAAGAAGTTTAAGGCAGCACAGACCGGCGGTCCTTCCGGCGGATGTATCCCTGCTGAATACTTGGATATTCCGATTGACTATGACAACCTTCTTGAAATCGGCTCTATGATGGGCTCCGGCGGTCTTATCGTTATGGACGAAGACAGCTGTATGGTTGACATTGCAAAGTTCTTCTTAGAGTTTACTGTTGATGAGTCCTGCGGTAAGTGTACTCCTTGCCGTGTCGGTACTAAGAGACTTCTTGAGATGCTCGATAACATCACCAAGGGTAAGGCTACTTTGGAAGACCTTGACAAGATGGAGGCTCTCTGCTACTACATTAAGAAGAATGCTCTTTGCGGTTTGGGACAGACTGCTCCTAACCCCGTTCTTTCTACTTTACGTTATTTCCGTGATGAGTATGTTGCTCACATCGTTGACAAGAAGTGTCCTGCCGGCGTATGTAAGGACTTGCTCACTTATAGCATCGTTGCCGATAAGTGCTTCGGTTGCGGAATGTGTGCTAAAGCTTGTCCTGCAGGTGCAATTTATAAAACTGATTATACTGCACCCGGTAAGAAGTTATCTGCTTTGGCTATTGACCCCGAAAAGTGCGTAAAATGTGGCGCTTGTTTGGGTACATGTAAGTTCAAGGCTATCATCAAAGGTTAAGGAAGGAGAACATCTATTATGGATAAAATGATTAACTTAAAAATTAACGGTATGGATGTTTCTGTTCCTGCCGGTACTACTATTCTTGAAGCAGCAAGAGAGATTGGCATTGAAATTCCTACTCTTTGCTTTATGAAAGATATGAACGAAATCGGCGCTTGCCGTATTTGTGTTGTTGAGGTTAACGAAGGTCGCGGTTTCAGAATCGTTGCTTCCTGCGTATACCCCGTAACCGAGGGTATGGAAGTTAAGACCAATTCTAAGGCTGTTATTGAGTCCAGAAAAACCACCTTAGAGCTTTTGCTTTCAACCCACGACAGAAAATGTCTCTCTTGCGTACGTTCAGGCAACTGCGAGTTCCAGAAACTCTGTAATGATTATGGCATTGCTGATGAGAGCGTATTTGACGGTGACAAGCCGGTTTATGAGCTTGATACTTCGTCTCCGCATATGATTCGCGATAACAACAAGTGTGTACTTTGCCGTCGCTGTGTTGCTGCTTGCCATGCTCAGCATGTAGGCGTTATCGGTGCTAACGACCGTGGTATTGATACTAACGTTGCTTGTGCATTCGATAAAGGCTTGGGCGAAACCGGTTGTGTATCCTGCGGTCAGTGTATTGTTGCCTGCCCGACCGGTGCTTTAACCGAGAAGGACGATACCGATAAGGTATTTGAGGCTTTGGATGACCCCAACAAGATTGTTATTGTTCAGACTGCTCCCGCAGTTCGTGCAGCTTTAGGTGAAGAATTCGGTTACGAAATCGGAACCGGTGTTGAGGGCAAAATGGTTGCTGCTCTCCGTCGCTTAGGTTTTGATAAGGTATTTGACACCAATGTTGGTGCTGACCTTACCATTATGGAAGAGGGAACCGAGTTTATCGACAGAATTAAAAATGGCGGCAAGTTGCCGATGATTACTTCTTGCTCACCCGGTTGGATTAACTTCTGCGAAATGTATCACCCCAATATGCTCGAGAACTTGTCTTCCTGCAAGTCTCCTCAGCAGATGTTCGGTGCAGTTATTAAGACTTATTATGCAGAAAAGAACGGCATTGACCCCAAGAATATCGTTTCTGTATCGGTTATGCCCTGTACTGCTAAAAAGTATGAAATTGCCCGTGATGACCAGTCTGCAGCAGGTATCCCTGATGTTGATATCACTATCACCACCCGTGAGCTTGCAAGAATGATTAAGCGTGCAAGAATTGAGTTCACAAAACTTCCTGACGAGAAGTTTGACTCTCCTCTTGGCGATTCTACCGGTGCTGCAGTTATCTTCGGTGCTACCGGCGGTGTTATGGAAGCAGCTCTCCGTACTGTTGTTGAAGTACTTGAAGGCAAGGAATTGCCCGCTGTTGATTTCCATGCAGTTCGCGGTACCGAGGCTATCAAGGAAGCAACCTTGAATGTTGCCGGTATGGACGTTAACGTTTGTGTTGTCAGCGGTCTTGATGCTACTCATAAGGTTCTTACAGCTGTCGAAAACGGCGAGAAGAATTACCACTTTATTGAGGTTATGTGTTGCCCCGGCGGTTGCGTAACCGGTGGCGGTCAGCCCATTCAGCCGACATCTGTACGTCAGACTGTTGACCTTAAAGCACTTCGTGCAAAGGCCCTTTACAGTTATGACGAGGCAAACTCTTTGAGAAAGTCACACGAAAGCCCGGTTGTTAAGGCTTTGTATGACGAGTATTTCGAGAAACCCGGCAGCCACAAGGCTCACGAGATTCTCCACACTTCTTACGTTGACCGTTCCAAGGACGTCATTAAATAAGAAATAAAACATTTAAGCCACACCAAACGCCCACGCTTCATAAGGCAGTATTTCCTTAAAAAGCGAAATTTTTGCGAAATAATTTGTTAAAAACCCTCGATACGCGTCAGCGTTATCGAGGGTTTTTGTCGCTTCTTTCACTAAAAATTTTCTTTTTAAGGTGCTTCGCAGTTTCGTAAAACATTAAAATTCCTTGTGTTGAAACCACAAAGCCTAGAAAGGCTGTCGCCTTTCTAGGCTTTTGGCAATAATACAGGGAATTTTGTTTGAGAAACAAAAACTTCCTTATGAAGTGTGGGCGAAAGGTGTGGCTTTTGTTTTGCTTGCACTTGAAATTTTGCTAATTATAAGGTAAAATTTATATATAAATTTTTTGGAGATGTAAAATGGAAAAGTTGACCGTCATCGCAAAAATTCATACCTTACAAAAGCAAAAGTTTGGAATCCCCCGGCAAAGCGGAATGGTTGATTTGCCGGCAGAAATTGTCTTTGAGCCCGAATTTCGTGACCCGAATGCCGTTCGTGGCTTGGAAGGGTTTTCACATATTTGGCTTTTGTGGGAATTTTCCGAAGCAAAATCCTCGGACGGCAAGTGGCAGCCTACTGTCCGCCCGCCAAGGTTGGGTGGCAATAAAAGAATGGGTGTGTTCGCAACACGTTCGCCGTTTAGACCGAATTCAATAGGGCTGTCATCGGTTAAACTTGAGAGGGTGGAAATAGGGGATAAAGGCCCTGTGTTACATATTACCGGTGCAGACTTGCTGGACGGCACGCCGATATACGATATTAAACCGTATATTGCCTTTTGTGACAGTCATTCTGACGCCGTTTGCGGATTTTCCGAGGAATATAAGGAATATAGATTAAAAGTTAACATCCCAAAAGAAGAAGCTGAGAAATTACCGGAAAATCTTCGTGAGCAGGTAATAGAGCTTCTTTCGTGTGACCCAAGACCGTCATATCAAAATGACCCTGAGCGTGTATACGGTATGGATGTAGGCGGATATTCAGTAAAGTTTACTGTTGACGGAGAGTTTTTAAAAGTCAATGAAATAATTTAAAACAAAATTTAACAAATGACTGTAAATGAGCAATATTATCACAAAGTTCGGTTGACTTTTGAAATGGGTTGAATTAAAATAAAAATAGTAATTTAATGAATCACAGAGGTGTATTATGTTTAAGAAAATTTTAAGCCTTTCGTTAGTATTGCTTTTATGCCTTTCGGCAGTTGCTTGCGGTGGCGACAAAGACGGTTCTGAACCGACTGAGTCAACTGAAAACACATCTTCTACATCGTCCGATAAAAACACTAACGGCGAAGCCACTTTGACAATCACTGTCAGTGAAAAGGAAATCAAAAAAATCCAGTCCAATCGTCCGTATGATAAATCAAAAAAGGATATTTCGCTTATTTTGGTTACCGGACAATCGAATTTCCACCCCAATAATGGTTATCCCAGAGAATATGGCTATCCGGACCACGAGCCCGAAGCACCGACAGTGACTTCTGCCGGTAAGGTTTATTCAAGTCCGCATTTGGGATACATAACTGCGTTAACCGATGACCGTGATATGACAAAGCTTTGTGACCCTAAAAATGGTAAAAACACATTTGGTGGTGTTTCGCCTTCGTTTGGTGCTCAGTGGAGTGAATTGACCGGCACTACGGTTGTTTTTGTTCAGGCAGCTTTAGGTGCGGTTGGTATGCACGAGTGGGTTCCCAATCCTGCCGATTACACCTGTGACTGTGCCAATAAAGGCGAAGGCTTAATGTACTCGCGTGCAATCGAAAATTTCGAGAAATCATATAACGCTTTGAGTAAGGACTACAACATTGTTTATATGGGTTATATTTGGAATCAGGGTGAGCACGAGAACGAAAGCAATTCTGCACAGAAGTGCTCTATTCATTCAGATGAAACTTATTATAACGCTTATAAGAGTATGCACGATAGCCTTATGTCTGACTTAAAGCTTGACTTTGGTGGCATTTCAATGGTTCGTCAGCATACTAAAGGTGTGACACCGCAGGCAAGCCGTTCATTAACTATTGCACGTAATGCTCAGTATAAGCTTTGCAGTGACATTGATAATTTGTTCTTGCTTTCTACTATAAGTGAGACAGTTAATATTGATATGATGGACCCGACTTTGACATCACACTATTCACAGCAAACATATAATATAATGGGCTACGAAATGGCAAATAACCTTTTCAACTGCATTGGCCTTTCTGCAACTCGTCCGGAATATGACGGTATGTTTATTTATGCTACAGACGGTACTATTATCGCACGTTTTGACGGTACCGGCAAGATAACTGAAACCGTGGGTGACGGCAACGTCATCACCCGTACCAATATCTCTAACCACATTGTTGCCCGTCCTAATACTTTGGGTAATCCTTTGTCGGTTGGTTATAAGTTAACTGTTAATGGTGAGGATGTGACTGATAAATATCTTGACCAATTCGGCGCCATTGATTGGACTATGCTTAACAAAGACACAAAGGCTAAAAAACTCACGATTGAATGTGTTAAGCAGTAATTTTAATAAGATAAAAAAACACGCCATCTTTAACAGATGGCGTGTTTTTTTGGTCAATCGAACCTCGCACGTAGTTTTTGCAAAGCTTTTTTCTCAATACGGCTTACGTATGAACGGCTTATTTTAAGTTTTTTAGCCACCTCACGTTGTGGTAATTCAGCACGTCCTCCTAAACCGTAACGAAGGCGGATAATGGTTAATTCGCGAGGCGTTAGCGTGTCCTTTAAAAATTCTTTTAATTGTTCTAATTTAAATTTCAAGTCTAGGTCCTCAACTATGTCCGAGTTGTCGGTAATAACGTCTGTAAGGGTCAATGTGTTGCCGTCTTTATCGGTTTCAATTGGGTCGCTGATGTAAACATCCTGTGACGACTTTTTTAATCCTCGAAAATACATCAAAATTTCATTGTCAATGCATCTTGCGGCGTAGGTTGCAAGGCGAATACCTTTATCGGCTTTAAATGAGGAAATCGCCTTTATAAGACCTATTGTGCCGATGGAAACAAGGTCATCCTGGTCAATATCGCTCGCGAAATACTTTTTTGCAACGTGGGCAACAAGCCTTAAATTGTGTTCAATAAGTTTTTTTCGCGCGTCGGCGTCACCCAAAGCCATTTTTTCGAGCAGGTCGGCTTCTTCTTTAGCCGATAAAGCCTTTGGAAATGAGCCTGAAGAGGTGGCGTGTAGGAATAAATACATTAAGTTGGGGAAAATTTGCATAAGAAGTGACAAAAACATATTAAAACACCTCGCAAAAGATATAAATAGGTTATTGAATACTTATGCAAAACGGATTGTCCTGTTTGCCAGTCCTGAAAAGTGTTTCTAAATAAATTTTGTGTAATGAAAGCCAAGCGTCGAAATTGCTCGATTAAAAATCAAAATAATTTCAAAAAACACTTGCAATTTTGAAGACAATGGTGTATAATAACATAACAGCCACAAAACAAAGGCAAATTAAATATCGCGGGGTAGAGCAGCCTGGTAGCTCGTCGGGCTCATAACCCGGAGGTCGTCGGTTCAAATCCGGCCCCCGCAACCAATCAAGTTTACGCCCCCAGTGATGATAATCTCGTCCTTGTGGGCGTAAATTTTTGTTACATACTCTTTTATAAGACGTTCAATGTCTCCATCCTGGAGCCTTTGGGCGTCTTTTTTTAGTTTTGCAACAATATCGGCTTTTGTTATTGCAGGCTTATCCGACAACATAATTATTTCCTGCAGTTCGGCTTTGCGCACCTGTCTTTTGGCAAGTTCTTCCCGGAGTTCTGAACAATCCACTCCCTGCGCAATAGCATTACAAAGATTAACTATCTCTTTTTCAACCTTTGCCAGTTCCTTCTTCTCTTTGCTACGGTCGGCGAGGCTCTTATTATATTCTTTAAGTATCTCATCAGCCATTGCATCGAAATCGCTATTCATAAAATAGTCTTTAATTTGAGCTATAACCGCCAATTCCATTTCATCAGCGTTTATATTATTTGCCTTGCAGGTGTGGTTACGGTATTTATTACCGCATACATAGTATCTTGTGGTGTAGCCTTTTCCGCTTGTGTTAGTTTTGCCGGTATAGGTACCGCCACACTCACCGCATTCTATAAGACCTGAGAGCAAATATTTGTTTTTTGCTGCATTTGAAGCATTGTGTTTGTTATTCTTCATTCTGTTTTGCACCTTTTCCCAAGTGTTTTTATTGATAATTGCCGGTATAATACCTTCGATACGGACCACATCAGGATTGGCTTTGCCGCCTGCCCATTTACCCATATATTTAACCTGCCGTTTGTTCCAGGTATAAATTCCGATATATCTCTCGTTTTGTAAAATAGCGTTCAACGCACTTTTGCCGATAACCTGTCCTCTTTTGCCTCTATAACCTTTTTCAAGCAAAGCATCTATTATATCGTCATAAGACTTACCATGTGCATACAAGTCAAATATCAAGCGAATAGCGCCACTCTCGTATTCATTGATAATATACTTTCCATCTTTAACATCAAATCCGAGCGGCGGAGTACCACCAAGAAATACACCCTGCTTTGCTTTTGTCGCAACACCGGCAATAGACTTTTGTCTTGTCTGCAATACCATATGATGACCAAGACCGGCCGTAAGTAATTCCGTCAAAAAAGCGTTTGGATCGTCAACACTACCGAGATTTTCAGTTGTCGATAGTACCTCAACGTTTAAAGAGCGCATAAGTTTACGGAAACCTAACCAATCAGCAACATCTCTTGAGGCTCTCGAAATATCATATACAACAACACAATCAAATAAATGCTGTTTCGCCCCGTCTATCATTCGTTGAAAGTCGGGGCGTTCTGTATTTGTACCGCTCATTGCCATATCTACATAGGTGCCGACAAGAGTATGTCCGTTATTTTCGCAATACTTTCTTATGGCAGCAAGTTGAGTATCTATACTGTTTTCGGTTTGATGTTCGGTAGAATACCGTGCATATGCTACCGCTCTCATTCGCTATCATCCTCTTGCGATTCTTTTTTATCATCAAACAAAGAAATTTGACCATCAATAATATCTTCTTCACCACAGCGTAAAAATTCTTCTAATACTTGTTTTGATGAGGCAAGATAAGTATCTAACAAATATACCGGCCTATCTTGAAAAATATTTTGGTTGTCAATGTCTATTGTTTTTTTAGTGTTTCTTGTTTTTATAAGATGTTGGATGTTCTGATAACGATTTGCAATTATAAAACAAGCATCGTTAATAATAAAATCATTTAAGAATTTCAAAATAGCATCAGCATCACTATATTTATTTTCTTTTGCCCTATCGAGTAATTTGGCTAAATACCTTATGGTTTCATTATTTAATCCTGTTTTATCACAAATAATGATTTCTTCTTCATCTGATATAGGATATGGCTGTTTATTGAATAAATAATTTGGAGATACATTGAATTCTTGACAAATTTTTTCTACCAATTCAATATCAGGAGAATTTTTTCCTTTAATCCAGTTCGTAACAGCAGATTGAGATACACCCAATTTTTTCGAGAAGTCTTTTTGTGACATTTTATTTAATTCTAACAAACTAATTAAATTTAATCTTAGGTTTTCTCTAATTTCACCCACAGCAAATCACCTCACAGTAATTATAGCGCAGAAATCAATTTTTGTAAATAAAAAATTAAGAATTTCATAATTCTTTTAATTAAAAACTTGACAATTTATAAATTCTGCATTATAATTTCAATATAATTAAGAATTTCTTAATTCGGAGGTGTTGTTAGATGATTGCTCTTAAAATCAAAAGTTATCTTAAGGAAAAAGGTATAAAACAAGTGCATTTAGCGAAAAAAACAGGAATATCAATTCAAGGCATATCTTCAATTTTAAACCTAAAGCGAAAATTAACAATTGATGAATATGAGTTAATATGTAACTCTTTAAATGTTTCCTACGAATACTTTTTTGATACTAAGACCGAGAGGCAGAACAAAAATGAAGATAACGGTAATTAACCCTGCGGCTGATGCGGAGATGATGACAAAAAAATACATATCGGCTCTATACGGTTGTTCGCTCGTTGAATTTGCAAGGCAAATAGAGCGTGAAAAGGCAACAGTAAATAATGCTTCTATTTCAACTGATAAAAAGGCGGCGGGACTATGAACAGAGAAAGTTTTATTTTTTATCGTAGTTTTTATAGCGCTATTTCTGCTTTACCCGATGAACAGCAACTTTCTTTATATCGTGCCATAGTTGAAAGAGCATTAAACGGCATTGAACCGGAATTGTTCGGAACCGTGAAAGGTATGTATGAGTTGATTAAACCACAAATCGAGGCAAATGAGCGAAAATATTTGAACGGGTGCAAGGGAGCGGAG
>JAZOQN010000044.1:0-11168 GCA_045656125.1 Acutalibacteraceae bacterium | reverse complement strand
CAGCCAAAGCCTTCTTAACCTCTAAAACCTCGTCGTTGGAAAGTGCGCCGATGTTTTTGCCGTTGACGTTACGAACTTCAAGTCCTGATACGCCGTTACGCTTCATAGCGTCAATCTGTTCAGCCAAAACCGGTGAAGATTCATCCGCAAATGCATTTATAATAAGTTTACTCATTTTATTTCCTCCAAATTAAACTTAAAATTAAACTCCCGAATATGCTGAGAAACCGCCGTCAACCGGAATTACAACACCGGTGACGAATGCAGATTTTTCACTGTCGGTCAAATATTCAAGAGTGCCTAACAACTCCTCGGGCTTGCCGAAGCGTTTCATAGGTGTTGCATTCAAAATTTTGCCTGTACGTGCAGTCGGAGTGCCGTCCTCATTGAAAAGGAGAGCCTGATTCTGCTTGGTTACAAAGAAACCGGGAGCCATTGCGTTAACGCGGATACCGGTTTCGGCAAAATGAACTGCCAACCACTGAGTAAAGTTACTTACAGCAGCTTTGGCGGAGCTGTAAGCAGGAATTTTGGTAAGGGGACGGAATGCATTCATAGAAGAAATGTTCAAAATGTTGCAACCTTCACGTCCAATCATATCCTTGGCAAACACTTGAGTGGGAAGTAAGGTACCCATAATGTTAAGGTCGAAAACAAACTGGAAGCCTGCTTTGTCAAGATTAAAGAAAGTGAGGAAGTCCTCTGCCTTATCATCACCCTCTTGGAAGGTTTCGTGTAAAGTTGTGCATTTGGGACTGTTACCGCCTGCACCATTAATGAGAATGTCGCAAGGACCTAAATCGGCATTGATTGCATCGTGAACTTCAACTAAGCAATCCTTATCCAATACGTTGGTTTTATATGCTTTGCAAATTCCACCGTTAGCGGTGATTTTGTCAGCAACTGCTTGAGCAGCTTCAAGGTTTAAGTCGAGCACTGCAACCTTGTGACCTAAACTTGCCATATGCTCTGCAAAGGTGGAACAAAGTACGCCACCTGCACCTGTAATTACAACTGTTTTACTCATAAATAATTCTCCTTATTTTGTAGCGTTCTTAAAAATTTCAATAGCGGGTAGTACCTTTTCAACCGATTCATAAAATTCAGGTCTGAAATAGCCCTCCAAACTCATTCTGCCTGTATAACCGTTTTGCTTTAGAGCTTCTGCCCAAATTTTGCACTGCTCAAAATCCTCGTCGGTAGTGGGCATACATCTGTCTTCGTTTGCACGGGCAAGATGGGTATGAGCAAGAAGTTCTTTCGCGTTGATTATCGCGTCTAAACTTTCACCAGACATAAACACGTGGTAAAAGTCAGCCAAAGCAAAAATGTTTGGGTGGTTAGCACGTTTAATAACATCAAGACAGTCTTGAACCGTGTTAACAAGATTGGTTTCTTTTTTTGCATTAAGCGGCTCAATTACAATTTTAATGTCGTATTTTGCGGCAATGTCGCCGGCTATTTTTAAAACATCGCAAAATTGCTCGATACCGGTTTCACGGTCAAAACCTTCGGGTATATTTCTTGCTTTACCGCTTCCTAAAACAACAACTTCACAACCTAAAGGCTTAACGCGGGACATACCAAGCTCTACATAATCGTGGACAAAGGAAATATCAGCGTCAGGACCTGTAAGAATAACGTTTCCCGGAAAAAAGCAGTTGCAGGTTTCAATTTTAAAACCCGATTCTAAAACTTTCTTAGCCCATTCGGTATATTCTTCGTCGGTCATTTTAACAACATTACTGAAATTTGCCTCAATATAGTCATAACCGAGAGCTTTCAATCTTGGAACGCGGTCAACATCAGCACAAACACCAAATCTCATAGCATTTACCTCGTGATTATTTGCTCTTTTCCAAAGCCTCGAAAAGACCGGCAATGTAGGTTGCGCCTAAAGCACGGTCAAAGAGTCCGTAACCGTAACGACCTTTTTCGCCCCAAATCATACGTCCGTGGTCAGGTCTTACGTAGCCGTCCCAATTTTTATTAACCAAAGCCTTTACAATGCCGTACATATCAATAGAACCACACTCGGTCGGGTGTCCAACCTCTTCAAAATTGAGGTTTTCACCCCATTTAATGTTGCGAAGATGTAAGAAATGAATTCTGTCGGCATATTTAGAAGCCATAGCCACTAAATCATTTTCAGGGTTGGCACCTAACGAGCCGGTGCAGAAGGTAAGACCGTTTGCGGGACTGTCAACCAATTTTAAGAAACGGTCATAGTTTTCGGGACCTGTGATAATTCTCGGAAGACCGAAAATACCCCATGGTGGGTCATCCGGATGAATAGCCATTTTGATACCGACGCTTTCAGCAACCGGAATAACAGCCTTTAAGAATGTTTCAAGGTTTGCCCAAAGTTGCTCTTCACCGAGCTCTTTATATTGTAAGAGTAAATCTCTTAAACCTTCTTTGGTGTAGCTTGCATCCCAACCGGGGAGAGAAAGCTCACTTTCCAAAGGATTCATTTTTAAAACAGTTTCGTGGTCGTAAGCCAAAGCGTTTGCACCGTCGGGTTGGCTGTGCTCCAACTCACTTCTCAACCAGTCAAATACCGGCATAAAGTTGTAGCAAACACACTTAACGCCAACTTCACCTAAACGGCGAATGTTTTCGCAATAATTTTTAATAAGTTTCGGTGCTTTTTCGTTGCCGAGTTTAATATCCTCAGGAACAGGTACACTTTCAACAACTTCAAACTCAAGACCGTTAGCGTTTGCTTTGTCTTTCAAAGCCTTAATGCTTTCACGACTCCAAACCTCACCGGGTTTTACATCATAAATAGCCGAAACAACGCCGGTCATTGTAGGGATTTGGCGAATTTTTTCTAATGAAATCGGGTCGTCATCGCCATACCATCTAAATGTTAGCTTCATATAGTGCCTCCTTAACAGACTTTTAAAGCCTTTTTTTACATTATACAACACAAATTATTAAAAAACTATTGCTAAATCGACTGTCATATATTGCAAAATTGAGCGTTTGGTGGTATAATCTTTTCAAAAAGTTTGTCAATCTGTGCAAATTAGCATTGTTGTTTGTATTTTAAGCAATACAGGATAAAAACCGAAAAGGATTTGATTGTTATGTCTCGTTATTTTAGTGCTGAATACAGTGACTTCTTTATACATCATTCATTAACCGAACACCCGGTTGATGAAGTGTTCCCAATGCATGCGCATGACCAGTTGGAAATTTATTATTTTATATCAGGTTATTGTCGTTATTTAGTAGAAGGCAAGGAATATTCATTAAAACCTCACGATGTTATGATTATGCGTTCTTCAGAAACACATAATTTGCAGGTTTTGGGTGATATGCCGTATGAACGTGTTGTTATCAGATTTTTCCCAGATAAGTTCAAGAAAAAAGACCCTGACGGAATTTTGACCAAGGCTTTTTTTGAGCGTGATTTAGGTCAGCTTAACCGTTACAGAGAAGAAGATTTTGATACCAAGCTTTATCAACATTGTTTTGAAACTCTTTCAGGTGATTCGCCAATTGGCCTTGAACTTGAAACCGAGGCGAAGTTATTTACAATACTTTGTGAGATTTACAAAGCATACTGCAATTTGAAGGAGCGTAATGATACCTCTAACGCAAATCAGGGCGATGTGGTTTTGCAACTGATAGATTATATAAACCGTAATCTTTACGAGCCGTTATCGTTAGGAAAATTGAGCGATAAATTCTTTTTGAGTCAGTCGCAGTTGAATCGTTTGTTCAAAAGAGCTACCGGTACAAGCGTTTGGGAATATATTACAATCAAACGTTTGATTGCTGCCAGAAACCGAATTAGAGCAGGGGAGCATGCAGGTAAGGTTTGTATTGCTTGCGGATTTAAAGATTATTCATCATTTTACAGAATGTATAAATCCCGTTTCGGCGTTTCGCCCAAGCAGGATGATATGACTAAATCTAATAAAAAATAAACAAAAACCCGTGGGTAGATTTCCACGGGTTTTTGTTTGTTTAAAATCTTCTCTTTTTTCTGCGTTTGTGTTTGGGTGAATTCAGTATAATAAGGCTTATTATGAATATTGCAATAACTGCAATGACTAACATCAAAAACACTAAAAACAGTTTTGAACCAAAAACGGCTGAACTAAAGTTTTTGACACTGCGACCAATATGCATTAAAGTACTGCGTTCAACGTCCTGTGCGGCTTCTAAAGTCACCGTCCCCAAAACTTCACCGGCATAAATAAGATTGCATTGACCTAATTTATCACCTTTTTTAATAGGAGCTTCATAGACTTCTTTATACCAATCGATTTCCATACTAATTGTTGAAGAATCAGCGACTTTCGGTACAATAGCCGAAAGCTTTTCTGAAGGGACAACCGAAACGTAATCGGTATCCCAAGAAAGCTCAACCGGTGCTTCACCGATAATTCGGTCAGTTTCAAGGATAGTTTTATAATCAAATTCGTTAAATGCCCATTCATAAAGTGCTTTTGTGTCGCCAAACTCAATACGAATTTTGGTTCTGCCGTTTTCAGCGTAAACCGGGCTATTCATTAAAATGCACATATAATTGTAGCCGTTTTTAGAGGCTGTGGTAATAAGGCAACGTCCGGCCGGGTCGGTGTATCCGGTTTTAACGCCCTTTGCATACTTATAATAGTAGCTTTGACCTTTGTATTTTGTTGCGGTGCATTTTTGTCCGTTGTTAAGTAAAAGGTAATTTGTTGTGGTAAATGTACGGGCAGGATTTTTGTTTGTTGCTTGAAGAGTGTATTTGGTGGAATAGCAAACTTCTTTGAGCAGGTCAACCTTTAAAAAAGCGGTAGTGAGCTTGTACATATCGCCAACGGTGGTATAATGCTCAAGGTCGTGAAGACCGTGTGCATTTGCATAATGGGTGCCGGTCATTCCTAATTCTTCAGCTTTTGCATTCATTTTCTCGCAAAAACCTTCAACACTGCCTGCAACATGTTCTGCAATTGCATTTGCTCCGTCATTGGCAGAGGATAAGAGCAATACATAAAGCATTTGTCTTACAGTTAACTGTTCTCCAACTTTAAGGCCGCCCGTTGATGAATCGGTGCCTTGAAGAGATTGAATTGCGTATTCGGAAACAGTTATTATTTCACCGTCTATATCCGAACAGCTTTCATATAGCACTAACGCTGTCATCAGTTTTGTTAATGATGCAGGGTAAAGCTTTTTATCAATGTTTTTTGAAAATAAAACGTCACCTGTGTCGGTGTTGATTAGCATTGCACCTTCTGCATCAATATTAAAATTGGTAGGTGTGTAAGCAGATGCCGTAGGTAACACAACTGTACACATAAGTGTGAGCACGAAAATAATACAAAAAATCTTTTTAAACACTACGTTTTCTCCTTGCAAACAAAGATAATAGATAGTATAATTGTTTTAAACTATAATAAGTATAGCAATTTTCTTTACATTTTTAAAGAGTAAATCTTAATATTTTAAAATTTTTTCGGGAGGTGGTCAAAATGATATATGTTACAGGGGATATGCACGGTGATGAGTCACGGCTTTACGATGCTCAGTGGCGTAAATTAAAGGCGGGCGATATATTGATTGTCTGCGGTGATTTTGGCTACCTTTGGGATGGCGGCAAGCGTGAAAAGAGTGTTATTGAATATTTAGGCAGCCGTAAATTTACAGTGTGTTTCGTTGACGGTACGCACGAAAACTTCCGCAAGATATTTAGGGGTAACGAAACTATATGGAAGGGCGGTCACGTTCACCGTATAAGTGGAAATCTGTTTCATTTGATGCGAGGACAGATTTTTAATATTGACGGAGTAAAGATTTTCACGTTTGGCGGTGGAGAAAGTGATGACCGTGAACTTCGCCACGAGGAAGAGAAGGGCATCTGGTACCGTGACGAGTTGCCTACACCTTCTCAACTTGCAATAGGTGCTAAAAACTTGGATGAAGCAGGATTGCAGGTCGATTATATCATCACCCACGAGCCACCGTTACTTGTTAAAAGTTCAATGCTTTTGAGAAAAGGTATGCCGGAAAAGGTTAACAAATTAAACGGATATTTTGAAGAATTGGCAAAGTCTGTCAAATTTAATCATTGGTATTTCGGCTCATTGCACGAGGATAGATTGGTAACTGCCGATTATACCTGTCTTTTCAAAAAAATCATACCTTTAGGCAGTAAAGAGCAACCTTAACAGAAAGCGTTAAGACGTCCATAACGGGCGTCTTTTTTATATTCAGGAAAAATTTAACATAGATTTAACATAGATGCACTTGGATTTTAACAGAAAATGCGATATAATTGGCGTGTAATGTGAAAGAAAATTTGAGGAGAGTAGAAAATGTCGGAAGTTGTATTCGCAATAATTGAACTTTTGGGTGGTCTTGCGTTTTTCCTTTACGGAATGAATGTTATGTCCTCCGGCCTTGAAAAAATGGCAAAAGGCAAATTGGAGAAAACGCTCATTACAGTAACTTCAAAGAAATTTTTGGCACTTATATTCGGTGCGGCAATTACCATTGCCATTCAGTCATCGTCAGCGTTGACCGTTATGTTGGTCGGTCTTGTAAACTCCGGTTTGCTTCACTTCGGTCAGACAATCGGTGTACTTATGGGTTCAAACATCGGTACAACCCTTACTGCCTGGATTTTGAGCTTGGCAGGCATTGAGGGTGATAGCCTTTTACTTAACTTGTTAAAGCCTAAAAATTTCTCACTGATTTTTGCTTTGGTCGGTATCATTATGATTATGATGAGCAACAAGCAAAAGAAGAAAAATATCGGTGCAATTTTGGTTGGTTTTGCAGTTTTGATGTTTGGTATGAATCTAATGTCAGATGCAATGGAGCCGTTGACTAAAAAAGAAGGTTTTACAAGTCTTTTGACTGCTTTTGAAAATCCGTTCTTGGCATTGGCTTTTGGCGCCGTGTTTACCGGTATTATTCAGTCTTCTGCCGCATCGGTCGGTATTTTGCAGACTGCCGCTTTAACCGGAGGTGTTACCTACCGTATGGCTATTCCTATTATTATGGGACAAAACATTGGTACTTGTGTAACTGCGGTTATTTCAAGTATTGGTGTCAGCCGAAATGCAAAAAAGGTTGCCGTTGTACATATGGCATTTAATATTATCGGTAGTGCGATTTGCCTTGTTCCTTTCTGTATTTTAAGTTATGTTGTTGATATTGCCGCACTAGACTATAAAATCAACCCGTTTGAAATAGCGATAGTCCATAGTATATTTAATATCTTTACAACAATAGTCCTGTTCCCATTCTCTAAGTACTTAGAGAAATTAGCAAACAAATTAGTACCTGAAAAAGAAGTTGAATCTAAAGGTAAGCTTTTGGATGAGCGTCTTATTACCGTACCGTCTTTCGCAGTCACCAACGCATTGGATGTGGTTGTTGAAATGGCAGAGGTGTCAAAAGCTGCATTTAATAAGGCTATTTCTTCAATAGGCAACTATAATGATGAAATTGCCGCTGAGGTAAGCGGAATGGAAACTCAGCTTGATAATTATGAGGACCAGTTGGGAACTTATATGGTCAAATTGTCGGCTACCGGCGTTTCTGATTCCGACTCTAAAAAGATTGCACGTATTTTGCACTCGATAAACGATTTCGAGCGTATCGGTGACCACGCCGAAAATTTGGTTGGCGTTGCACGTGAAATGCACGAGAAGGAAATTCAGTTCTCACACGAAGCAAATGTTGAAATTGCTATGCTCAGAGATGCAACTAAAGAAATTCTTGAAATCACTACCGAGGCTTTCCGTAATAACGACTTGAATTTGGCTGCTACCGTTGAACCGTTAGAGCAGGTTATTGACGGACTTATTGCTGATATTAAAAGCCGTCACGTTCACCGTTTGCAACACGGCAACTGCACAATTGAGTTGGGATTTGTACTGACTGATTTGCTTACCAACTATGAGCGTGTTTCGGACCACTGTTCGAATATTGCCGTTGCGATTATCGAGTCGCGTCACGGCACATTTGAGGCACATGAGTATTTGAATCATATTAAGAATGACCCCAACAGTGCATACACCAGAAGTTTCGAGGAATACTCGAAAAAGTTCTCGCTTAAAGCATAAAAAACACATAAAAATAGCAAACCGAACTTGCGTTATTAACGCAAGTTCGGTTTTTTGTTTTTATCTTTTTAATTCTGTAAAATCATCTATAAATCGGTCAGAAATTTTACTGATTTCTTGGAAATTTCTTTGTTCGTATTTGTCTTTTACGGCAATGACTTTCATTCCTAAATTTTTTGCAACTTTCATACTGTATAACGCGTCTTCAAACACCGTGATTTCTTGCGTGTCACAGCCGAAACGCTCTGCGGCGGCTTTAAAAATTTCGGGGTCTGCTTTGCCTTTTGGGTAATCGTCGGGAGTTAAAATAAAGTCAAAATATTTTGAAATTTTAGCCTTTTCTAATGCGATTTTAACAAGGTATGTGGGTGTAGCCGAAATGACACACATTTTTGCATTTTGTTTACTTAAACTATGGAGAAAATCAGCAACGCCGTCTTTTAAAGGAGAGTTGGTTTCATAAGCCTTTTTGATAACCTCTAAAACTGCTTTTTCGTCTATATTTTGTACTGCGGGAACAGGGTAAATTTGCTTTAAAAATTCAAGCCCTTTATACGTTGGCATTTCTTCGGCTTTTAATATATCTTCCTCTTTAATTTCTGGGATTTTCAGCCCGTGCAAATCGGCATAAAGCGGAAAAATATTGCGCCAATAAGGCATTGTATCAAGCAACGTGCCGTCCATATCAAATATATAAAAACTCATTGTTTATCACCGCCGTAAAATATAACACAGTTAACTTCAAAAATCAAGCAAATTTAAGCTATTTTAAGCATACAATAGTATTGATATTTATATTATTAATTTTCGGAGTGATATTATGTGTTCAATATGCGGAATGATTGATTTTAAGGAACGCCCGAACGCTGTTTTGTGCGAAAAAATGAGTAGTGTTATGAAGGTCAGAGGACCTGACGCATCGGATAGTTTTAATGACGAAAGAGTGGCTTTTTGCCATAACAGATTAAGTGTTATGGACCCTAAAAATGGGGCACAACCGATGAAAGCGACCTTTAACGGCAAGGATTATGTGATAATTTATAACGGTGAAATATATAATTCGCCTGATTTACGTAAAGAACTGCAACCGTTCGGTGCCGAGTTTAAGACAAACTGCGATACCGAAACTGTGCTGTGGAGTTATATTATTTACGGTAACGAATGTCCGAAATACTTGAACGGGATATTTGCATTTGCGGTTTATGATATTACCGACCGCAAGGTGTTTTTTGCACGTGACAGAATGGGTGTCAAGCCGTTTTTCTATACTTTTTTGGACAGTACATTTTTGTTTGCGTCCGAAATCAAGGCTTTGTTAGAGCATCCGAAAGTCAGCCGAAAAGTTGATATGAAAGGACTTTGGCAGTTGGTATTTTTAAGTCCCGTAACGCTATCTGGAAGCGGTGTTTTCCGCGATATAAAGGAACTGAAACCTGCTCAATGTGCCGAACTTACCGAAAATGGATTAAAGGTTTGGAAATACTGGAAATTAGAAGCAAAACCGTTTTACGGTGATGCAAAATCGGCCCAAAATGAAGTGGGGGAATTATTGGCAGACGCCGTGCGTCGACAAACTGTCAGTGATGTGCCTTTGTGTACCTTTTTATCGGGAGGACTTGACTCTTCGGTTTTAACAGCGTTGGCTGCTGAGGGTTACCGTAAAAAAGGTAAAACTTTGGCGACATATTCCTTTGAATATGAGGGCAACCGAGAAAACTTCAAACAGTCGCTTTTTCAACCTCAGGGGGACGACGATTTTGCAAGGTATCTTGCACGTTGGCTTATGACCGACCATACGGTGTTAACTGCACCAAACAATGAGATTGCCGAGTGTTTAATTCCCGCAACTTTAGCCCGTGATTTCCCCGGTCAAGCAGATATTGACTCATCACTTTTATATTTTTGCAGTAAGGTCAAAAAACATCATACGGTAGCAATTTCAGGTGAGTGTTCAGATGAAATTTTCGGTGGATATCCGTGGTTTTACCGCCCCGAAATGCTTTACCGCGATTTCTTCCCGTGGATACACGAACCTATGCAAAGAGCAAATCTTTTCAAAAAGGATTTTGTAAAAGCAGACGAGGGATATGGATACCTCTCAAGCGAATATAAGAAAATCATTGCCGATTGCTCAACGTTGCCGTTTGACAGTGAAAGTATGCGTACCTCACGTATTGCAACGGTACTGTCGGTAGGCTATTTTATGACCTCACTGCTTGAAAGAAAAGACAGAATGAGTATGTATTCAGGGTTAGAGGTCAGAGTTCCGTTTGCTGACCACAGAATTTTGGAATATGTTTATAACGTGCCGTGGGAAATCAAGTTTGAAAACGGTGTTGAAAAGGCACTTTTAAGAAACTCAATGACAAAATATTTACCCGAAAAAATACTTTGGCGTAAAAAAAGTCCGTACCCGAAAACTCATAACCCGAAGTATCGCGAAAAGGTTACCGAAATGCTGAAAGAACGTTTGGAAAAGAACGGCATACTGTCCGAAGTTTTAGATAAACAAGTATTGGAATCGGTTTTGTCGGGCGAGGATAAGACTTGGTTCGGTCAGCTGATGTCGACACCGCAACTTATTGCTTGGTTAATTCAGTTTGATTATTGGGCAGAAAAGTACAATGTTGATTTCAGCGATATTTGATAGTAATGTTGACATAACAACATGAAAAGTTGATTATGTTAAGTCGGTTATTACCCTGTGGTAAAAATGCACAGAAAAGTATGTAAAAATAATATGATAATATACTAAATTTAGATGGATTAGGCGTTGACAAAATACGAGGTTTTTGGTATAATTTCTTCGTTAGGAAAATTGATGTTTTCTTAAGAGTTTTACGCAACTGACGGAACTGTGAATTAACACAATGGGAACGTAAAACTTGAAATTGCCGACCGTCTGGGCAGATTATCGCTTTCTAACTTGTGGCGGTAGTCTGTCTTTTTGTTTTTATAATGATTATCGAATGTCGAGAAATTAATTGAATTTCTCGACAAAGCCGATAAAAATCGGCTCTATGTTGCAAAAACGTTTTAAAACGTTATTTTGCAACTTCGATATCATTTCAATGAATATGTTCAATTACCAAA
>JAZOQN010000043.1:0-3653 GCA_045656125.1 Acutalibacteraceae bacterium | reverse complement strand
TGTCGAGAAATTAATTGAATTTCTCGACAAAGCCGATAAAAATCGGCTCTATGTTGCAAAAACGTTTTAAAACGTTATTTTGCAACTTCGATATCATTTCAATGAATATGTTCAATTACCAAAGGTAATTGTTTGCGAATTTAAAGAATTCGCAGTCGAAATAAGGCTTTGCCTTATTTCCACATCCACATAGTCATTATTAAAAAAATCGGAGGAAATTTGAAATGAAAAAAATCGGAGTTATTATGGGTAGCGATAGCGATTTACCCGTAGTTGAAAAAGCAATCAACACTCTTAAAGAGTACGGAGTACCTTATGAGGTACACGTTTATTCTGCACACAGAACACCGACTGAGGCTGCAGACTTTGCTATGAATGCAAGGGCTAACGGCTTTGGTGCAATTATTGCCGCTGCAGGTATGGCAGCTCATTTGGCAGGTGCTTTGGCAGCAAGAACAACCTTACCTATTGTCGGTATCCCCGTAAAATCAAAAAATTTAGACGGTGTTGATGCACTTTATTCAACCGTACAGATGCCCTCCGGTATGCCGGTTGCAACTGTTGCGATTGACGGTGCTGTCAATGCCGCTTTGTTGTGTATTGAGATGTTGGCAATTACTGACGACACCTTAGCATCAAAACTCCTAGAGGCGAGAGCCAAAGGACAAGCCAAGGTGCTTGCCGCAAACAAAGCTGTTGAGGAAAAGTTTAACGCTTAAATAAAAAACAAATCATTCCACCCCAAATTTTAGAGAGGACAGTGTTTAAATGGGAGGATTTTTCGGAGTTGTAAGCAAAAAGGATGCTATGTCGGATACCTTCTTCGGTACCGACTATCATTCGCATTTAGGTACTAAACGCGGCGGTATGGCGGCGTATGACAGTGAAATTGGCTTACAGCGTGAAATACATAATATTCAAAATTCGCCGTTCAGAACAAAGTTTGATAATATTTTCAACGAAATGAAAGGCACATCGGCAATCGGCTGTATCAGTGACTTTGAACCTCAGCCGTTGCTTATCCGTTCACGTTTCGGAACGTATGCTATCTGCTTTATCGGTATCATCAATAACGCAAAGCAGTTGATTGATGAGTATATCGTAGGTTTTGGCGGCCACTTTGATGCTATGACCGGTGGCGGTGTAAACTCGGTTGAGCTTATTGCAGCCCTCATTAACCAAAAGGAAAATATCGTTGAGGGTATTAAATTTGCCCAAAGTAAAATTGAGGGTACTGCATCAATTCTTATTTTGCAGGATGACGGAACAATTTTAGCTGCCCGCGATAAACTGGGAAGACTTCCTGTTTCAATCGGCAAAGGTGAAGACGGACACTGTGTCAGTTTTGAGTCGTTTGCTTATGAAAAATTGGGTTACGAAAAGGTCAGGGAATTAGGTCCTGCCGAAATCGTAAAACTGACAGTTGACGGTGTTGAGCAGTTGTCTAAGCCGGGTAATGAAATGAAAATTTGCTCATTCCTTTGGAGTTATTACGGTTTCCCGACTACCAGCTATGAGGGTGTAAGTGTTGAGGTTATGCGTTACCGTAACGGTGCGATTATGGCTGACCACGATAAAGAAACCGGCAAGGCAGAGGGCGTTGATTATGTTGGCGGTTTGCCCGACTCGGGTACACCTCATGCAATCGGATACGCTAACCAAAGCCATAAGCCGTATGCCCGTGCATTCATTAAATATACTCCTACTTGGGCAAGAAGTTTCACTCCGACACGTCAGCAAGAGCGTAACCGTGTTGCAAAAATGAAGCTTATACCTGTGCCTGAACTTATTAAGGATAAGAGTTTATTGTTGGTTGATGACTCAATTGTACGTGGCACACAGATAAGAGAAACAATTGATTTTCTTTATGAAAACGGTGCAAAGGAAGTTCATATGAGGTCGGCTTGCCCGCCTATTATGTATCCTTGTAAATATCTTAACTTCTCACGTGCCAATAATGAGATGGAACTGATTGCCCGTCGTGGAATTATTGACATTGAGGGTGAGGAAGGCTTAAAGCACATTGAAGAATACAGTGACTTTACTACCGAAAGAGGTCAAAAGTTACGTAAGTATCTTTGTGATGAATTGAGTTTGAAATCGGTTGAATTTCAGTCGTTAGACGGAATCATTAAAGCAATCGGTTTAGAACCCTGCAAGTTATGTACCTATTGCTGGAATGGTAAAGAATAATTTACAGTAAATATTTGATTTTGAAAGGAATTTTAGATTATGAACAACTCCAAATCCGAAAGCTACGCCGCAGCAGGCGTTGATATTACCGCCGGTTACCGTGCGGTAGAATTGATGAAAAGTCATATTGCCCGTACCAAAAACGAGGGTTGCCTTGACGATGTCGGTGGCTTCGGCGGTTGCTTCGGCTTAAATCTTAAAGGTAGCGAAGAGCCGGTGCTTGTTTCGGGTACTGACGGTTGCGGTACTAAGGTTAAAATGGCAATTTTGATGGACAAGCATGATACTATCGGTATTGATGCTGTTGCAATGTGTGTTAACGATATTATTTGCTGCGGTGCAAAGCCGTTGTTCTTCCTTGATTATATCGCTTGCGGAAAAAATATCCCTGAAAAAATCGCTGCTATTGTCGGCGGTGTTGCCGAAGGCTGTGTTCAGTCGGGTGCTGCATTAATCGGCGGTGAAACTGCAGAGCATCCTAAAATGATGCCCGAAGAGGAATATGACCTTGCAGGTTTTGCAGTTGGTGTTGTTGATAAGAAGAAAATCCTTGATAATACACGTATGCAAGAAGGCGATGTTGTTATTGCCTTGGCATCTACCGGTGTTCATTCTAACGGTTTCTCGCTTTGCCGTAAGGTTTTTGATATTGATAATAACCCCGATAGCCTTTATGTTGCAAATGCTGATTTAGGCGGTAAAAGTATTGCTGAAACCTTGCTTACTCCCACCAAGATTTACGTTAAGAGTATCTTAAAGTTACTTGAAAGTGTTGATGTTAAGGGTATTTCCCATATCACAGGTGGCGGTTTCTATGAAAACATCCCGCGTTCTATTCCGAAAGGTCTTTCGGCTAAGATTGATAAATCGGCAGTTAAGGTGCTTCCTATTTTCGATTTAATTATGAAAACCGGAAACATTCCCGAAAGAGATATGTTCAACACCTATAATATGGGTGTTGGTATGAGCGTTGTCGTACCGGCCAATGAAGTCGAAAAGGCGCTCGAAATTCTTCGCGATATGGGTGAGGATGCTTACGTTATCGGTGAAATCATTAAGGGTGACGAAGGCGTGGTGCTTGAGTAATGGAAAAAGCTAAAATAGCAGTTTTCGTTTCAGGCGGAGGCACAAACCTGCAGGCACTTATTGATGCTCAAGGTAGTGTAATCACAAGCGGTGAAATTGCGGTTGTAATTTCTTCAAAACCCGGTGTGTTTGCACTAGAGAGAGCCCAAAAAGCCAATATACCTACCGCAGTTGTTGAGCGTAAGGCTTGTAAAACTCAAGACGAATTCGAGCAGGGTATAATCAATGTCTTGGAAACTTATAATATCGATTTTATTATCCTTGCCGGATTTATGAGTATTTTAAGTGAGAATTTCACCAAAAAATACAGTGATAGAATAATTAACGTTCATCCGTCACTTATTCCGTCTTTTTGTGGCAAAGGTTTTTATGGA
>JAZOQN010000042.1:0-3275 GCA_045656125.1 Acutalibacteraceae bacterium | reverse complement strand
ATTTTTAATAATTTTTCTACGGGAGGTAAGCTTATGTCAGACCAGAACAAGAAAGATACAAAGAACAACCAGAAGATGACATGGTAAAAGATGGGTGGAAAGTTAAGAATTTTAAAATAAAAAAGCGTAGCTATTGGCTACGCTTTTTTATTTTGAGTAATGTATGGTATGTGAATTATTTTTTTAAATCTTTAAGACTGGAATTAACTTTATCTTTATCCGAAAGTATAACTTCAAAGTTTTTATCAAACGGCCATTTAATATTAACATCTGGGTCGTTCCACATTAAGCCACCTTCATCATTTGGATGATAGAAGTCATCGACTTTATAGACGAATTCGGCCTCGTCCGAAAGAACAACAAAGCCGTGTGCAAAGCCTTTTGGAATGAAGAATTGGCGTTTGTTTTCTTCGCTTAATATAACACCTTCGTATTTTCCGTAGGTGGGACTGTTCGGTCTTAAGTCAACTGCAACGTCAAATACTTCACCTTTTATTACGCGAACCAATTTTGACTGAGGAAACTGTTTTTGAAAGTGTAAACCTCTTAAAACGCCTTTTTTTGATTTAGATTGATTATCCTGAACAAAGGTTACGTCAATCCCGCCTTCACAAAAGTCGTTATATTGATATGTTTCTAAAAAATATCCTCTGTCATCACCAAAAACAGTAGGTTCAACGATTATTACGCCATCAATTGAGGTTTTAATAAAATTAAACTTTCCCATAATTATTTATCCTTGTACATCTTTTCATAATATTTTTGGTATTCGCCGCTTGTAACGTTCTTAACCCAGTCCTGATTGTCAAGATACCATTGTAATGTCTTTTTAATACCAACTTCAAAGCAGGTTTCAGGGTACCAACCGAGGTCATTTTTGATTTTCTCGGGGTCAATACCGTATCTGCGGTCGTGTCCTTTACGGTCAGTAACATATTTAATCATATGCTCGCCAACTGTTTCGTCAACATTTTCTTTAATGTACTGAATAATGGTTTTAACAATAAAAATATTGGGACGTTCATTGTGACCGCCAACGTTGTAAACTTCACCGTCAATACCGTCGCGAATTACCATATCAATGGCTTTACAGTGGTCATCAACATAAAGCCAATCGCGAACCTGCATTCCGTCACCGTAAACCGGCAAATCCTTGTGTAAAAGGGTGTTATTCATAATTAGCGGGATTAATTTTTCAGGAAACTGATAAGGTCCGTAGTTGTTTGAACAACGTGTGATATTAATAGGTAATTTATATGTATCGTGGTATGCTTTTACAAACATATCAGATGCGGCCTTAGAAGAAGAATAAGGAGAATGGGGGCAAAGGGGAGTTGTTTCAGTAAAGAAACCGGTTTCACCGAGTGAGCCGTAAACTTCATCAGTGGAAACTTGGTGGAATTTTACACCCTCACGATATTGGTCGTCACCGGTTTGCCAAGCCTTTTTAGCGATATTTAAAAGGTTGACTGTACCCAACACATTCGTGTTAACAAAAATATCAGGGTCACTTATACTGCGGTCAACATGGCTTTCGGCGGCAAAGTTGACAACGTAATCAACAGTGTTTTCGTCGAATATTTTCTGAATAGCTTCTTTTTCTCGGATATCAGCCTGCACAAAACTATAATTAGGGTTGTTTTCAACAGATTTCAAATTCTCAAGATTGCCGGCGTATGTCAGACTGTCAACATTTATAATCTTGACATCATCGTACTTGCCTAACATATAAATAATAAAGTTTGAACCGATAAATCCGGCACCGCCGGTAACGAGATATGTTTTCATAAAAACTCTCCTTTATTTTTCTAAAGCGTCAAGCTTTATAATATACTCTTTTAATGCAACTGTCCACTCACGCATACTGTCGCCAACAGTTTCTCTTAAATGGCGGTTGTCGAGAGACGAAAATGCAGGACGTTTTGCAGGTCGGTTAGATTGCTCGGTAGTGCAAGGGTCAACTGTGCAGTTGATTTTGGAATATTCAACTATTTTTTTGGCAAAATCAAACCAAGTACATTCACCCGTGCCGGTGCAGTGGTAAATACCGTAGTTTTCAGTTTCGGCAGCTTTTAAAATGTGGTATGCTAAGTCCTCACAGTTGGTGGGATTTCCGCGTTGGTCATTAACAACCGTTAAAGCACCTTTTTCTTTAGCTACTCGTCGAATCGTTTTGACGAAGTTATTTCCGATAAGACCGTAAAGCCAAGAGGTACGGAATATAAAGTGCTTTTCGCAAGCCGATTGTACTTTTATTTCACCATTTCGTTTTGATGAGCCGTAGGCTGTTACAGGGTCACATTCGTCGGTTTCTACGTAAGGATTGGTTGCATCACCGCGGAAAACATAGTCAGTCGAAACATGCACGAATTTTGCGTTGATTTCCTTTGCGGCTAAAGCAAGATTGAACGGACCGTTTGCGTTGATGTTTTCAGCAAGTTCTCGGTCAGTTTCGCAACCGTCAACATTTGTGTAAGCGGCACAATTGATAATTAAGTCGGGCATGTCCGACTTTATAAATGATATTACAGCAGTTTTGTCGGTAATATCTAATTCATCAACGTCAACTGCAGTAACGTCACAGTTTTTATAAATAACTGGTATATCTCCCAAACTGTTTTTGCCGATTTTTAAAAGGTCACATAGGGTATTACCAAGTTGACCTTTTGAGCCGGTTATTAGGATTTTCAAAGCATTACCTCATTTCGTGAATTTGTGTTTCCACAAAAACTTAATCATTGAGCTTATGTGAATTATTAAGTATTTAAGACTTTTCGAACTTGAGCGTTCCCATTCGTGAATTACTGAAGCGTGGGGAAGATAAACGGTTTTCCCGTATTGTTTTGCACGTAATGTTAAATCAGCATCTTCCATATACATAAAGAAGCGTTCGTCAAATCCGTTTAGTTTTTTAAAAACGTCGGTACGGATAACCATAAAACAACCGGTACATTGGTCAATTTCCAGAGGTTCAGTTATTTCAACATCTTCCATTATGTATTCTTTTGATTTTGCTTTAAAAAAAGGAGTTCTGCGTGCTAAAAGATATATAAGTTTTGGTTTTAGTTTCGGAAGCTTTTGTTCAGTGCCGTCAGGAAAATTAATTTTAGGCACCGTTAAAGCAACATCGGGATTGTTTTCCATAAAATCAATGACATCGCTTAAAGCATCGCTGTTTAGTACAATATCAGGATTAACTATTGCGTGGTATTTAGAATTAATCAAAGGAATAGCAAGATTGTGAGCTTTTCCAAAACCTAAGTTTTCACCGTTTT
>JAZOQN010000041.1:0-6567 GCA_045656125.1 Acutalibacteraceae bacterium | reverse complement strand
GTTATTGGGTTAGTGACCCCGAACGTTATGGAGTCGCAGAATTCGATAAGGATGGCAATTGCCTAAGCCTAGAGGAGAAACCGACGAAACCGAAGAGTAACTATGCTGTTCCTGGGCTCTACTTCTACCCTAATAAAGTTGTGAATGTAGCCAAGACAATCAAGCCGTCTGCTCGAGGCGAATATGAAATAACAACCGTAAATCAGGTATTCCTGCAAAACAGGGAACTTAAAGTCCAAACCTTGGGCAGAGGCTTTGCTTGGCTTGATACCGGCACGGTTGATGCTTTGAATGAAGCAGCCGAATTTGTAAAGGTTGTTGAAAGCCGTCAGTCAGTAAAAATTGCCGCTATTGAGGAAATTGCATACGAAAACGGTTGGATTACCAAGGAAAAACTGTTAGAATCGGCGGCACGTTACGGTAAATCACCTTACGGTGCTCACCTTAAAAACGCCGCAGACGGAAAGTTTAAACACTAATGAAAAGTTTAAGTGTGATTCTTTGTGCGTACAACGCGGAAGAATTTTTAGAATCTGCCGCAAGGTCGGTTTTGGACCAGACGTTTGAAAGTTTGGAACTGATTATCGTCAACGATGGCTCGCGTGACGGGACGCTTTTAATAGCAGAGCAGTTGGCAACCGATGACCCGCGTGTTACTGTGGTTAATATTGAAAACGGCGGACTTGCCAATGCACGAAATGTTGGTTTGAGCAAGGCGACGGGAGAGTATGTTGCATTTTTCGATGCAGATGATACTGTCGATGCCGACTGTTATGAAACAATGCTTAACACTATTGAACGTGATGGCAGTGACATTTGCATTGCAGGTTATTATCATGATACAGTTTTAAAAGACGGTAAAGTCAGCACAGTTTTGTTTTCTGAACCTGACGCTACATATAATACCCGTTATGAGCTTTTTAAAGGCATTGTTGGGTTAAAGTCGAAATTCATTTTAGATGCAGGTTGGAACAAGATTTACCGCAGGTCGATAATTGTCGAAAATAACCTGAAATTCCCGGTGGGTGAGTTGTTTGAAGATACGGCTTTTGTGCTGTCATTCTTAAAAACATCCTGCAAAATCACAGTTATTGACAGATGCTTTTATCACTATATGCAAAGAGCTTCTGGAAGCATTACCAAAGCTTATAACCCGCGAAAACTCGGCGACCTTAAAAAGCGTGCGTTAGAGTTCAAAGAGTTTTGTAAAAAGGCTGACATTACAGTTCAAAACTTCTGTGATTTGTATTACATAAAAAATGTGTATTCTGCATTGGCAAACTCGTTTGACGACAAGAAAATGAGCAGGGATGACCGAAAAGCATTGATAAAGGCAGAGGTTACGGCAGAAGAATTTAAAACTTTTTCCAAAACTGCAAAAGGTGTAGGTTTTGGTGACAAATTGACTGTTTTTGTGGCAGGAAAAACAGGTGTTTGTTGGCATAAATGTTATTGTTGGTTAGTGCATTTAGTGAAAACTAAAATGTCTTCGTTTTTCGCAAAAATTAAGTAAATAAGGATTAAAAAGGGGGACGGAGTTATGGTTTCGGTAGTGATTGCCACTTATAACGGTGAAAAATATATCGAAGCACAGCTTCGTTCTGTTTTTATGCAATCAAAACCGGTTGACGAAGTGCTGATTTTTGACGACGGTTCGACCGATGGCACGGTTGATGTTGTTAACCGTTTTATTGAAGAAAACCGTTGTAACGGTTGGAAGGTAATTCAAAACAAAGAAAACAAAGGTTATTGCAGAAACTTTTTAGAGGGCGTAAAAACGGCAAAAGGGGATATTGTTTTCCTTGCTGACCAAGATGATGTTTGGCATTTTGAAAAGGTTGCCGAAATGACTGCCGTTTTACAAGGTGACACAGAAATAAAAGCACTTTGTTGCAGTTGCGACCTTATAAACGGAAAAGGCGAGCCGATTGTGGACCCCGGTAATATAGGTGTGCTGTTTTCAAAAAATGACGGCAGTGTAGAAACGTTTTCAGTTGAAATGTTTATCGGTCGTTCGTTTATCAGAGGATGTTCGGTCGCGTTTAAAAGTGAAATATTGCAGTATGTTGAGCCGATTGAATTAAAAGGTTTGCTTTCGCACGATTGGTTGATAACCTTTACTGCCGCTTTGACGGGAAAGTGTGCGGTACTAAACAAGATTTTAATGAGCTATCGTTGCCACGGTGAAAACACCTCATTCGGTGAACGTGAATTTTGCGTTGAAACATTGCAAAAAAGAATTGATGCTTTAAAATATTCGGCAGAGGGCTACACCTTTATTTTGAAAAATGCAGACAAGTATCCTGCTGATATAAAAATTAAGAAAAAACTGCAAAAACAGATAAAGTTTGAAAGTTCGAGAATTGAGTATTTAAAAACCGGTACAGTTTCGGCTTTTTTGAAGTGTGCTTTTTCAATTTTAAAATACCGTTGCTATTACGGAAGTGTAATTAAAGGATTTAAGGTTTTTGTGGGGGATATTTTATATCGAAAACACTCAAAAAAATGATGTGATTTGGCTTAAAATTTCCTTGACAAAAAGTACTCGTTGTGGTATCATAATAAAAATAAATCTTTGAGGCCTCAAGGTCGGTAAGATTTTTGAAATTTAGCCGCTTATTGGACGTGATTTTCAAGCCTTGCCGTCATGGTGAGGCTTTTATTTAGGAGTTATAATGGAAGTTAAGTTTAAAAACTGCTATGACATGAGAACAGGTAAGCTCTCAAAAGCCGATGATTTTGCTATAAATGTTGTCGGTGGCAGTGCCTCTATTTCCATTTTTGATTGTGTTATTTTTCCGGCTTTTTGTGATGTACACGTACATCTTCGAGAGCCGGGATTTTTTTATAAAGAAACCATTTCTTCGGGAACTGCCGCTGCTGCAAAGGGAGGATACAGTGATGTGTTCTCAATGCCTAACTTAAATCCGGTGCCTGACAGTGTTGAAAACATCAAAAAGCAGATAGAGATTATTGAGAGTGATGCTAAAATTAATGTTCATCCGTACGCATCAATAACGGTTGGTGAATGCGGTGAGCAATTGGTCGATATGGATGCTTTAGCACCTTTATGTGCCGCTTTTTCGGATGACGGGAAAGGCGTGCAGAGTGAAGATATGATGCGTGCTGCAATGGTCAAGGCTAAAGAACTCGGAATGATAATTGCTGCACACTGTGAGGATAACTTGCTGTTACACGGTGGATATATTCACGACGGTGAATATGCAAGAAAGAACGGACACAAAGGTATATGTAGTGAAAGTGAATGGGGACCTATTGCAAGGGATTTAAAGCTAGCAAAAGAAACCGGTTGCAAATATCACGTTTGCCACATTTCCACAAAGGAAAGTGTTGAACTTATAAGAAAAGCCAAGATGGAGGGCGTCGATATCACCTGTGAAACAGGTCCACATTACCTGGTGCTTGATGACAGTTGTTTACAAGAAAACGGCAGATTTAAAATGAATCCGCCGTTAAGAAGCCGTGAGGATAGACTTGCGTTGATAGAAGGCTTAAAGGACGGTACGATTGATATGATTGCTACCGACCATGCACCCCACAGTGCCGAGGAAAAGGGCAAGGGCTTGGAAAAAAGTGCAATGGGTGTTGTAGGCTTGGAAACTGCTTTCCCTGTGATGTACCAAAACCTTGTTAAAACGGGTGTTATCACCTTGGAAAAACTTGTTGAACTTATGGCAATTAACCCAAGAAAACGTTTTGGCTTGCCTCTGACTAACGACTTTACGGTGTTTGATTTAAATAAAGAGTATATGGTCAACCCAGACGAGTTTTTGACCAAGGGCAGAAGCACTCCGTTTGAGGGTGAAAAGGTTTGCGGTAAATGTGTGTTAACTGTTTGTGACGGTAAAGTGGTTTACTGCGATAAATAAGGTTGAAATTTTAATTTAAGATAGATAATTCTTTGGAGGAACTGAAAATGGCAAAAAGAACAGACTTGAAAAAAATTCTTATCATCGGCTCAGGCCCGATTGTTATCGGTCAGGCTGCCGAGTTTGACTATGCAGGCACTCAAGCTTGCTTGGCTTTGAAAGAGGAGGGCTATGAGGTTGTACTTTGCAACTCTAACCCTGCTACAATTATGACCGATACTACAATTGCGGATAAGGTTTACATGGAGCCTTTGACCTTGGAGTATATTGCAAAAATTCTCCGCTATGAGCGTCCCGATGCTATAGTTCCCGGCATCGGCGGTCAGACAGGCTTAAACCTTGCCATGCAGTTGGAGAAAAAGGGTGTTTTGAAGGAGTGCGGAGTAGAACTTTTAGGTACAAACAGTGAAAGTATTGAACGTGCCGAAGACCGTGAGTTGTTCAAAGAGCTTTGCGAGTCGATTGGCGAGCCGGTTATTCCTTCTGAAATCACATACAGCATCGAGGAAGCTAAAGAGGCAGCTGCAAGAATCGGTTATCCCGTAGTTTTGCGTCCCGCATTTACTTTGGGCGGTACCGGTGGCGGCTTCGCTTACAATGAGGATGAGCTTATTGAGGTTGGTCTTAACGCCTTTAAACTTTCTCCGGTACATCAGGTGCTTATTGAAAAGAGTGTTAAGGGCTATAAGGAAATTGAGTTTGAGGTTATGCGTGACTCGAATGGCCACGCAATTACTATCTGCGGTATGGAAAATATCGACCCGGTCGGCGTTCATACCGGTGACTCTATCGTTGTAGCACCTATTATGACATTGAGCGACCACGATTTGAAAATGCTTAATGACAGTGCTATTAAGTTGATTAAAGAGTTGAAAATTGAGGGTGGATGCAACGTTCAGTTTGCATTGAATCCCAACACAAGCGAATATTATCTTATTGAGGTTAACCCCCGTGTTTCCCGTTCTTCTGCTTTGGCATCCAAAGCTTCGGGTTACCCGATTGCACGTGTTACTGCAAAAATTGCTGTTGGTATGTCATTAGAGGAAATCAAAATTGCCAACACTAACGCTGCATTCGAGCCTAAGTTGGACTATGTTATCGCAAAGTTACCTCGTTTCCCGTTTGATAAGTTTACAAGTGCTACCAATAAACTCGGTACACAGATGAAGGCTACGGGCGAAATTATGGGTATCGGCTCTAACCTTGAGGAAGCACTTTTAAAGGGCACTCGTTCTTTGGAAATTGGCGTTAACCATATCTATATGTCGAAGTTTGACAATATGAGCAATGATGAATTGCTTAAATATATTACCGAATTCCGTTCGGACAACATTTTTGCAATTGCAGAGTTGTTGGCTCGCGGTGTAACGGTTGAGGAAATTCATAAGATTACCGAAATCACTGAATTCTTCTTGGAATCTATTAAGAAAATAGTTGATATGGAAGAAAATTTAAAGGCTCACAAAGAGGATAAGGAAGTTTTACTTGCCGCAAAGAAAATGGGCTTTTCGGATAAATATGTTGCACGTATGTGGAGTTGTGATGAAATGGATGTTTATAACTTCCGTAAAGCACACAATATGTTCCCGTCGTTCAGAATGGTTGATACCTGTCATACCAATGCTTATATTCCGTATTTCTACTCGTCTTACACAGGTGAAAACGCATCTGTTTTGACCGATAAAAAGAAAATCGTGGTACTTGGTGCAGGTCCTATCAGAATCGGTCAGGGAGTTGAGTTTGACTATTCGACCGTTCACGCCGTTATGACCATTAAAAACGCCGGTTACGAGGCAATTATTATAAACAATAACCCCGAAACTGTTTCGACCGACTATACAACTGCCGATAAACTTTATTTCGAGCCGTTGACCCCCGAAGATGTAATGAACATTATCGAGTTTGAAAAACCTGAGGGTGTTGTAGCATCACTGGGCGGACAGACTGCTATTAACTTGGCTCAGCCGTTGACCGACCGCGGTGTTAAAATTATCGGTACCGACTGTGCCGCTATTGACCGTGCAGAGGATAGAAACGCATTTGAAAATCTTTTGAATGAGTTGAATATCCCCCGTGCAAAGGGTCAGGCTGTGACCAAGATTGAAGACGGTATTAAGGCTGCCGCAGAAATCGGTTATCCCGTACTTGTTCGTCCTTCTTTCGTTTTGGGCGGTAGAGCAATGCAGATTGTTGCTAATGAAGAGCAGTTGCGTCATTATCTCAAAACCGCTGTTGAGGTTGATGAGGACAAGCCTGTTTTGGTTGATAAGTATATCGAAGGCAGGGAAGTTGAGATTGACGCCATTTGTGACGGACGCGACGTATTTGTTCCCGGTATTATGGAACTTGTTGAGCGTACCGGTGTTCACTCGGGCGACTCAATCAGTGTATATCCCTCGTTCAGTATTTCCAATAAGGTTAAGGGTATTATTTTACAGTATGCCAAGAAATTAGGCTTGGGTATCGGCATTATCGGTCTTTACAATATTCAGTTTATTGTTGACGATAAGGATGATGTTTATATTATCGAGGTTAACCCCCGTTCTTCCCGTACCGTCCCGTTTTTGAGCAAGGCAACGGGCTATTCCCTTGCCGACATCGCAACAGAGGTCATTTTGGGAAAAACCTTAAAAGAGCAGGGAATCTTTGATATCTATCCTGAGGAGAAAAAGCGTTG
>JAZOQN010000040.1:0-4698 GCA_045656125.1 Acutalibacteraceae bacterium | reverse complement strand
CTGCGGCTTGGATAAAAAAAGAACTAACTTTTGGTAGACAAAAGTTAGTTCTTTTTTGGCCCGCCCGGAGGGATTTGAACCCCCGTCCTTCAGAATCGGAATCTGCTGCGATATCCAGCTTCGCTACGAGCGGAAATATTGAATTTTAAAACATATTTTTTTACAGTGGGCGGTCAATGACCGCCCACAAGTATCATTTAACATTTTGAGTTTGTTTTGATTTTAAGTTAGGGTCAGCTAAAATTTTTCTTATCACCTTTTCGGTGTTAACCACGTGTTTACCCACGCCCTTTTTATTAGCAGTGGAATTTTCACCGATATTACGTCTTAAAATGTAATAATCAAAATTATTGGTATAACCGTCACTCACTGCATTAAATGCCGCATCAAACACCGTACCGTTAAGTTTATAAGCTCTACCGTCTAAATCAGGCAACCCCATACCGCTATACAAAAAGTCATCACCGAAATTGGAATTTAAATCATTATACGCCTCGGTATCAACAATATAGCAAATTGCTTCCTCATTCTGAAACTGTCCCAAAAGCCTATTTGTACTGTCTGAACCTTCATTAGTTAATTTACTTGGAATTGAACAGTTAACGACCAAAACATTTATTTCACCGTCACCATTAAAGTCCTCGCAATATTCTTTAGCAACAGTTGCTATATTATGAGTCATTGTGTCATCAACAAAATTCTTGAAATATAACACAATGGTCATATCGTAATCCTTTTTACCGACACACGAACTAACACCTATTCCGAAAATCACCGCAACAATCAATATAAACGCAATAGTATATTTGCTGTAATACCAAAAGTTTTGCCATTTACTGCGACTTGACTGAACATACTCCGCAGCACCGCCTTCGTGCCTATATTCATCAGGGTTTTCTTGGAAAGCTTCTTTTTGGCGTTTTAATTCAATAAGTTCTCGTTGTCTTGCTCTTTGCTCCTCAACCGGGTCGCGTTTTTTATTGTCTGACATTATACATCGCTCCTTTCGGCTGATTTATCTTATTTTACCACAACGGCTTGAAGTTATCAAGCATATAATTAGGGCGGATAACGAAATTCGCTATCCACCCGAAATTAAAACTATTCTTTTTCACTGTGACAGGCATTACAGCTTCCGCAACTACCACCGCAAGAGCAACCGCCCTTGCCCGACTTCTTATTTTTATAAGATTTTACGATAATTGCTACAACCACGCCTGCAACCGCCAAAGCCACTAAAATTGTAGGTAAATTCATAAACTTTTCTTCCTTTTCTCATTGGGGTTGGGTCTTAAAAGTAAAAACAACATAACTCCCAACACTAAAAATGCGGTAACCGTACCAATACCGAATATTCCATTGGCTACCAACATTCCGATTTGGTATACCATAAGCGATACGGCGTAAGCAAACACACACATATAGGTTATTGCCCCGACAGTCCATTTCATACTGTTCATTTCTTTGCGAATTGCACCCATTGCGGCAAAGCAAGGTGCACACAAAAGATTAAACACCATAAAACTAAATCCTGCAAGCTGACTTCCACCGAAAATCTCTAACCCTAATGCCGCCTGACCAACACCGCTTTCAGCCATTGTACCAAACGCACCGACAACCTCTTCTTTAGCAATTAAACCTAAAATTGTTGCAACTGCAGTCTGCCAATTTCCAAAGCCCAAAGGCTTGAAAATCCAAGCAACAAAACCGCCCAAAATCTCTAAGATTGACGTTCCGCCGTTTTCTTCGGTAATATAGTGAAAACCGCCTGTAAAAGACAGATTTTGCAGTATCCAAAGGATGACTCCTGCCGTTAAAACAACAGTTCCTGCGCGCTTGACAAAACCCCAACCGCGTTCCCAAGTAGTACGTAAAACGTTACTCGGCACCGGCAAGTGATATGATGGTAATTCCATAACAAAAGGTGCAGGGTCACCGCCAAAAGGCTTGGTTTTCTTTAAAATAAGACCCGACACAACTACTGCTGCAATTCCCAGCATATAAGCACTTAACGCTATAATGGCACTTCCACCGAATAATGCACCGGAAATAAAACCGACCATAGGCATTTTTGCACCGCAAGGGATAAATCCGGTGGTTATAACGGTCATTCTGCGGTCGCGTTCAAGCTCAATAGTACGCGAAGCCATAATTCCCGGAACACCGCAACCGGTAGCAACCAGCAACGGAATAAAGCTTTTACCCGAAAGTCCAAACTTACGGAAAAGCTTATCCATAATAAAGGCAACGCGGGACATATATCCGCAATCCTCAAGTAAAGAAAGCAGTAAGAACAATATCATCATCTGCGGAACAAAGCTTAAAACCGAACCCACACCACCGATAATGCCGTCAACAACCAAACTTACAATCCAAGCATCACAACCGATAGCGTAAAGTCCTGACTCAACTGCAGGTGCAATAACTCCTCCAAACAACGTATCGGACATAAATCCAACCGTCCAATCACCCACAGTGCCGATTGAAAGTGCATAAACAATAAACATAATGAGTGCAAAAATAGGCAACGCCAACACTCTGTTGGTCACAATTCGGTCGATTTTATCCGAATTTGTCATTCTGTTTAATGATTTACGCTTATAACACGTCTTAGTAATATCACTTATATAATTATAACGCTCGTTAGTAATTATACTTTCAGCGTCATCATCCATCAAATGCTCAACAGCCGTAATATCCTGTTCAATATGTATAACCTTATCACCGGTAAGCTTTAAATCACTTCTTACTCGGTCATCACGCTCAAAAAGTTTAATGGCATACCAGCGTTGCTGTTCATCAGGAAGTTCATGAACGCAAGCCTCCTCAATATGAGCAATAGCATGTTCAACATCGCCCGAGAAAATATGCCTTGGTTGATAATTGCCGTTACGTGCAACCTCAATTACGAGTGAGGCAGCATCTTCTATACCGTCACCTTTTAAAGCCGAAATTTCAACAACCTTGCAACCCAACCTGCGTCCCAAAACATCTATGTCAATTTTATCGCCACGGCGACGAACAACGTCCATCATATTGATGGCAATTACAACCGGAATACCAATTTCCATAAGTTGAGTAGTAAGGTAAAGATTACGCTCAAGATTTGTGCCGTCAACAATATTGAGAATTGCGTCAGGACGCTCGTTTATAAGATAATTACGGGCAACAACCTCTTCCAAAGTATAAGGAGATAGCGAGTATATACCGGGCAAGTCAGTAATAATAATACCTTTTTCCTTTTTATAGTTGCCCTCTTTTTTCTCAACCGTAACACCCGGCCAGTTGCCAACATATTGGTTGGAACCGGTTAACGCATTAAACAATGTTGTTTTACCGCTGTTGGGATTTCCGGCAAGTGCAATTTTAATATCCATATTCTACCTCAATTCGTATTCAACAAATAAATATATGTATACGCCTATTCAACCTCAATCATTTCAGCGTCTGCCTTACGAAGTGACAACTCATACCCGCGAAGCATAATCTCAATCGGGTCACCCAACGGTGCAGCTTTGCGAACATAAATCTCAACGCCTTTTGTAACACCCATATCCATAATTCGACGGCGTACAGCACCCTCACCCTGCAGTTTCACAACGCGAGCAGTCTTGCCGATTTTAACATCTTTTAAGGTTTTCACTTAAACTCCCCCAGGCCAAAAACAGTTAGCATTGGCTAACTAAAACAAAAAAATAAATCAGTTAGCCTCTGCTAACTTGGTTATATAATACTCCATTCCTCCTGCTTTGTCAAGGAAAATTTCTAAAATTTTACAAAAATGTTTCAATTGAAAAAGGAGGGCAAAACGCCCTCCTTTAAGCTTAAAATTATTTTGCATTCTGTTCAACAGCAACAGCGCAAGCAACAGTCATACCAACCATGGGGTTGTTACCTGCACCGATAAGACCCATCATCTCTACGTGAGCAGGAACAGAAGAAGAACCTGCAAACTGAGCATCACCGTGCATACGGCCCATAGTATCGGTCATACCGTAAGAAGCAGGACCTGCAGCCATATTATCGGGGTGCAAGGTACGTCCTGTACCGCCACCTGAAGCAACAGAGAAGTAGCTTACGCCGTTCTCGTTACACCACTTTTTGTAAGTACCTGCAACGGGGTGCTGGAATCTGGTCGGGTTAGTTGAGTTACCGGTAATTGAAACGCCAACCTTCTCCAACTGCATAATTGCAACACCTTCGGGAACGTTGTCAGAGCCATAGCACTTAACGTCAGCTCTGGGGCCTTTGGAGAAAGGCTTCTCACTGATAACCTTAACCTCTTCGGTATAGGGGTCAAACTCGGTCTCAACATAAGTAAAGCCGTTAATTCTCGAAATAATATAAGCGGCATCCTTACCAAGACCGTTCAAAATAACACGCAAAGGTTTTACACGAACCTTGTTAGCGTTAAGAGCAATCTTAATTGCACCTTCAGCAGCAGCGAAAGACTCGTGACCTGCCAAGAAGCAGAAGCACTCAGTCTCTTCTGACAAAAGCATCTTGCCCAAGTTGCCGTGGCCTAAACCAACCTTACGGTTTTCAGCAACAGAACCGGGAATGCAGAATGCCTGCAAGCCGATACCGATTGCGGCAGCAGCATCAGCAGCCTTTTTGCAACCTTTTTTAATTGCAATTGCACAACCTACTGTATAAGCCCACTTTGCATTTTCAAAGCAAATCGGCTGGGTTTCTTCA
>JAZOQN010000039.1:0-17993 GCA_045656125.1 Acutalibacteraceae bacterium | reverse complement strand
CACACTTTAAGTTCAATTGAAACCTGCGGTTCAGAGGTTCAAAAGGGTAATGCTCCCGAAGAAAGAAAACTTCAGAGATTGTTCCGCAATGCCGAGGCTTCACGTCTTATCAAGAGATGTAACGACTTTGGCGCAGGCGGTGTTTCGGTTGCTATCGGTGAATTGGCAGACGGTCTTACAATCGACCTTAACGCAGTTCCCAAGAAGTATGATGGTCTTGATGGCACTGAAATTGCTATTTCCGAGTCGCAAGAAAGAATGGCAGTTGTTGTAGAACCGAAAGACGTTGAGCGTTTCTGTGAATTGGCAAAAGAAGAAAACCTTGAGGCTACCGTTGTAGCAAAGGTTACTGCCGAGCCGAGACTTAAAATGCATTGGAACGGCAAGCTGATTGTTGACTTGTCGCGTGAGTTCTTGAACTCTAACGGTGCTGAAAAGCATATTGATATTACCCCTCTGGCACCTGAAGATTACACAAAGGCAACACCTTGTTGCTTTAAAAAGGGTATGACCGATTTGGCAGGTGACCTTAATATCTGTTCAAAACGCGGTCTTTCCGAAAGATTTGACTCTACCATCGGTGCAGGCACTGTTATGATGCCGTTTGGCGGTAAAAATCAGCAGACCCCGTCACAGTGTATGGTTAATAAGGTTTCGGTTGAGAAAAAGCATACTGATACCTGTTCGTTTATGGCTTGGGGTTACAACCCGTTTGTAATGGAAAAATCACCTTACCACGGTGCATATTTAGCCGTTGTTGAGTCGGTTTCAAAGTTAATTTCTGCAGGTGCTTCGTTCAATGAAGTTTACCTTACCTTCCAAGAGTATTTTGAGCGTCCCAATACCGACGGTAAACGTTGGGGCAAGCCGTTGTCAGCATTGCTCGGTGCTTTTAAAGCACAGAAAGAGTTAGGCATTGCCTCAATCGGCGGTAAAGACTCTATGAGCGGTACTTTCGAGGATTTAGATGTTCCTCCGACACTTTGCTCATTCGCCGTAACCGTAGGTGACGTAAAGGACGTTGTTTCGCCCGAGTTTAAAGAGGCAGGACACAAAGTTTACTTGGTAAAACCGGAATACGATAAAAACGGTTTGCCGGTAGCAGAATCTTTGATTAAAATCTACGATAAGGTTTATAACCTCATTTCCTCTAAAAAAGCAGTTGCTGTTTGGACTCCGATTGGCGGCGGTATTGCAGAGGGTGTTATGAAAATGACCTTTGGTAACGATATCGGCTTTAAGTATGCTGAAGGTGTTGCTTTAGAAGAAATTTTCGCCTATAACTACGGTTCATTCATTATTGAAATGACCGAAGATTGCGGTTGCAAGTGCGGTTGCTGTACATTGCTTGGTGAAACTACCGATGACGGCAATATCACAATGGGTGAGGATAGCGTAAAAATTGCCGACCTCTTGAAGATTTATGAGGACAAGTTAGAGCCGGTGTTCCCCTGCAATATTGAGCAGAAACACGGCAAGTTAGAAACCTTTAATTATGAGGCAACTGAACGTAAGGCCCCTGCAATTAAATGTGCAAAGCCGCACGTTGTAATTCCGGTATTCCCCGGTACCAACTGTGAGTTTGATAGTGCAAAAGCCTTTAACGATGCCGGTGCAGAGGCTGAAATTATTGTCATTAATAACTTGTCGGCTGACGGAATTGCACGTTCGGTTGATAAGGTGGCAAACGCTATCAAAAATTCTCAGATTATCTTTATCCCAGGCGGTTTCTCCGGCGGTGACGAGCCTGACGGTTCTGGTAAATTCATTACCGCTTTCTTCCGCAACGCCGCAATCAAAACGCAGGTTGCCGATTTGTTAGACAATCGTGACGGTCTTATGGCAGGCATCTGTAACGGCTTCCAGGCTATAATTAAATTAGGCTTGGTACCTTACGGCAAGATTATTGATACCGACGAAAACTGCCCGACCTTGACCTATAACACGATAGGCCGTCATCAGTCGAGAATTGTACGTACACGTATTGCTTCCAATAAGTCACCTTGGTTGGCTGAAACCAATGTCGGTGATATTTATAATGTGCCGATTTCTCACGGTGAGGGACGTTTCTTGGCTTCTGACGAATTGGTTAAGAAATTAGCCGAAAACGGTCAGATTGCAACACAGTATGTTGTCCTTGACGGCAATGTTACTGCCGATATCCGCTTTAACCCCAATAACTCGGCATTCGCTATCGAGGGTATCACTTCGCCCGATGGCCGTGTATTCGGTAAAATGGGTCACAGTGAGCGTATCGGTCACGGACTTTATAATAACGTTACCGGTAATTATGAAATCGGTATGTTCCGTTCAGCAGTAAAATATTTTAAGTAATAGAGGGTGTTGAAAATGAAAACAGATATTGAAATTGCACAGTCTGTCGAAATGAAACCCATAACCGAAATTGCCGCTTTTGCCGGCATTTCGGACGAGTATTTGGAGCAGTATGGTAAATACAAGGCTAAAGTTGACTTGTCCTTGCTCGAAAAAACCGATAAAAAGGACGGCAAACTTATTCTTGTTACCGCAATTACTCCGACCCCTGCGGGCGAGGGCAAAACCACAACTACTATCGGTCTTGCCGACGGTATGAAGCGTATCGGTAAAAATGTAATGGTAGCACTTCGTGAACCGTCTTTAGGTCCTGTTTTCGGTGTTAAGGGCGGTGCTGCAGGTGGCGGTTATGCTCAGGTTGTTCCTATGGAGGATATTAACCTTCACTTTACCGGTGATTTCCACGCAATTGGTGCAGCAAACAACTTGCCTGCCACAATGCACGATAACCATATTTATCAGGGTAACGCCCTTAATATCGACCCTCGCAGGATTACTTGGAAGCGTTGCGTCGATATGAACGACCGTCAGTTGCGTTTTGTTACCGACGGTTTAGGTGGCAGAGTTAACGGTGTTCCGAGAGAAGACGGTTACGATATTACTGTAGCAAGTGAAATTATGGCTGTGTTCTGCCTTTCTTCTTCGATTGATGACCTTAAAGAGCGTCTTTCGAAAATTATTGTTGGATATACCTATGACGAAAAGCCGGTTACAGCAGGTGATTTAAAGGCAGTCGGTGCTATGACTGCATTGCTTAAAGATGCAATTAAGCCGAACCTTGTTCAGACATTAGAGGGTACACCTGCATTTGTTCACGGTGGTCCGTTTGCAAATATTGCACATGGATGCAACTCGGTTATGGCTACACGCCTTGCAATGAAACTCGGTGACTATGCAATTACTGAGGCAGGCTTCGGTGCTGATTTGGGTGCTGAAAAGTTCCTTGATATTAAGTGCCGTATGGCAGGCTTAACTCCGTCGGCAGTTGTAATGGTTGCCACTGTAAGAGCTTTAAAAATGCACGGCGGTTTGGCAAAGACTGAACTTAACACCGAAAATCTTGAAGCTTTGGAAAAAGGTATTCCCAACTTGCTCCGTCACGTTTCAAACATTAAGAATATTTATAAACTTCCGTCGGTTGTCGCGGTTAACAGATTCCCGACCGATACCGATGCTGAAATTGACCTAATTATTGCAAAATGCAAAGAATTGGGCGTTAATGTTGTGCTTTCTAACGTTTGGGCAGAAGGTGGCAAAGGTGGCGAAGAATTGGCAAAAGAGGTTGTCCGCCTTTGTGAAGAGGAGAAAGGTGATTTCACTTATTCTTACGAACTTGACGGTACAATTGAAGAGAAAATTGAGGCAATTGTTAAAAAGGTTTACGGCGGTAACGGAATTAAGGTTTTACCTGCCGCTAAAAAGCAGATAGCAACCTTGACAGCATTAGGATTTGATAAATGCCCTGTTTGTATGGCAAAAACTCAGTATTCCTTCTCGGATGACCAGACTAAACTCGGTGCTCCTGAGAACTTTGAGGTTACAATTAAAAACGTCAAAATTTCAGCAGGTGCAGGTTTTGTTGTAGTCCTTACCGGTGATATTATGACTATGCCGGGACTTCCTAAGGTTCCTGCCGCGGAGAATATTGATGTAGATTCAACCGGTAAAATCACAGGTTTGTTTTAAATCATGTGATTTCGGTTGACACTATGAAACTATTATGTTAGAATAAATTTAATCCAAAATATTTATTAAGGAGTAGAATTTATGAAAAAGTTATTATGTTTGGCATTAACTTTAGTTATGCTTTTCAGTTTTGCCGCTTGTGGCGGTAAGAGTGACGCTGACGGTGATAAAGGTGCTGCCGGTGAAGTTAAGATTGAGTTTAAACAAGATAAGTACACTGTTGAAGTAGGCGGTTACATTACTTTCTCTCAATTGTTAACCGTTACTCCCGCAGATACTCAGTTGACCTATACCTGCTCTGATACTTCAGTTGCTTCATTGTTCACCCCATCTAAAGGTGAGTTTGAAGGTCTTAAAGCAGGTGAAGTTACCATTACTGCAGCAACAAAAGATGGTAAAGTTTCCGATACTTGTACTTTGAGTGTTGTTGGTATGGGTACTGTTGTAGCACGTTCAGTTGATGAATCTGGTGCAACTATCGGCGGTATTGCCAATAAGTATTTTGCTGCTGTTGAAACACCTGATGATTGCGATGCTCGTATTATCGTAATTTCCAAGAATATCGCTGAAGGCACTGATATGACTAATGCCGTTAACCTCAATTGTGGTGAGCCTAATGAGGACGGCTCGGCAGCTGCAGCTTATGCTGATTCAAGCTATTTCGTTGCAAGAACCGGAACCACTGCAAATTATGTTATTGAGAAGGTTCCTGCAGGCGATTATATTGGTCTTATTATCAGTAGTTTTGACTACACAACATTCAAGGATTATGACCAGGCTTCATCTGTTGCAAAGTTTAAGAATACTGCAATTGCCAAGTATTTCACTGATGATGAAATCGAAACTTTGGTAGCTAAGTTCTATAATAGAGAGTTCTATGTTGGTGAGTTTACAGTTGCTGCTACTGAAGAAACCGTTTTCGGTCACGTTTTCAAACCCGGTGACGAAAAATAATTTGAATTTTAAGACCGTTCTTATGAACGGTCTTTTATTTTTATTTGTTGCAGGTAAAATTTGCAAACAATTTTATAAATATTAAAATTTTACTTGTAAATAGAAACAGAATGATGTAAAATATAGTCAAATATTAGGAGGTAGCAAATATGAAGCCTTTTATGAATGAAGATTTTATTTTAAAAACCAAAACCGCAAAAAAACTTTATAAAATGGGTAAGGATTTGCCGATTATTGACTATCATTGTCATATCAATCCGCAGGAAATTTATGAAAACCGCAAATTCCAAGATATAACGGAAGCTTGGCTTGGCGGTGACCATTATAAGTGGCGTTTAATTCGCAGTAACGGTGTGCCTGAATATGAGATAACAGGGGACGCTGATAACCGCACAAAATTCCAACGCTTTGCCGAGGCTTTGCCTAAAGCAATCGGAAATCCGATGTATCACTGGACTCATTTGGAGTTGAAAAGATATTTCGGCTATAACGGCGTTTTGAACGGTGAAACTGCAGAGGAAGTGTGGAATCTTTGTAACAAAAAGTTGCAGGAGGACAGTATGACTGCCCGCGGTCTTATTGAACAGTCTAATGTTGAGGTTATCGGTACTACTGATGACCCTGCTGACGATTTGAAATGGCATAAACTTTTGAAAGAGGACACAACATTTAAAACGAAGGTTGTACCGTCGTTTCGTCCCGATAAAGCAGTTAATATTGAAAAGGTCGGTTTTAAAGAGTATATCGCACATTTAGGCGATGTTGTTGGAAAGAATATTGATTCTATTAAGACTTTGAAAGACGTAATGCACAGTCGCCTTGATTTGTTCGCCGAAATGGGATGTAAAGCTGCTGACCACGGTCTTGACTATGTTGTTTATGCAGAAGGTACAGAGGAAGAAGTAGACGCTATTTTCAAGAAAGCGTTAGCCGGGGAAAAGGTTACCCATTTTGAAATGGAGCAATTCAAAACCTCCTTGCTTGTGTTCTTTGCAAAGCAATACGCTGCTCGCGGTTGGGTTATGCAGTTGCATTTCAATGTAATGCGTAATATCAACGGCCCTGTGTTCCGTTCAATGGGACCGGATATGGGATTTGACGTTATTTCCACACGCGGTTGCTGTGAGGCTATTGCAGGTTTACTTAATGCTTTCCAAGAGGAAAACGCAATGCCCAGAGTTATTCTTTATTCACTCAATCCTGCCGATAATGAGTTGCTTGATACTATTATCGGTGCTTTCCAGGGTTCTGAAGTTCCCGGTAAAATTCAGCACGGCTCGGCTTGGTGGTTTAGTGATACAAAAACCGGTATGGAAGCACAGTTGACATCATTGGCAAACCTTTCGATTTTAGGTAATTTTGTCGGTATGTTGACCGACTCGCGTAGTTTCCTTTCATATACCCGTCACGAATATTTTAGAAGAATTTTCTGCAATGTTTTGGGTGAGTGGGTTGAAAACGGAGAGTATCCGTATGATGAAAAAGCACTCCGTGAAATTGTTGAAGGTGTTTGTTACAAAAACGCCAAGAGATATTTTGAGTTTTAAGTTTAAAAGCAGGTCGTATGACCTGCTTTTTTTTGAAAAAAATCATAGTTTTTGAATATTTGTGGTTTATTTTTTATTGACTATCATTTATAATAAAGCTGTAAACAGTTTCTCTTGAGGGAGGTTTAATTATGTTTTATAAAAATTTAAAAAATCCGCCTAAAAAATACCGTCCCGCACCGTTCTGGTCGTGGAATGAAAAACTCGACGTAGCCGAAACCGTACGTCAGGTACACGAAATGGACGAAGTTGGTATAGGCGGTTATTTTATGCACGCCAGAGGTGGCTTGCAGACCGAATATATGTCAGATGAATGGTTCCAAAATATTTCTGCCACAGTTGAAGAGGGCGAAAAGCTTGGTATGCGTTCCTGGGGTTATGATGAAAACGGTTGGCCGAGTGGTTTTGGCTCGGGAGCCGTTAACGGTCTTGGTTTAAAATATCAGCAGAAATATTTGCGTTATAAGGAAACCGATGCTCCTGAAAATACCGAAAAGACTATCATTAACATCCCGTATAATGGCAAGAATATTCATTTTTATTATATAGTTAACCCGTTTTATGTTGATACTCTTGACGGTGAGGTTACAGAGGAATTTTTGCGTTCAACCCATGAACTTTATAAAGAAAAGTTGGGCGATAAGTTCACTAAAATGGACGGCTTTTTCACAGACGAACCGCAGGTGTCCCGTGACGGTTTGCCGTGGTCATTTATTTTGGAAAGAGAGTATCAAAAAGCATACGGTGAGCCTTTAGCTCCTAATATGTTAGGCCTTTATTTCGAGGTTGAGGGTTATGCTAAAGTAAGATACAACTTCTGGAAATTGGTACGTGACCTTTTTGCAGAAAACTTTATGGGTAAAATTTACAATTGGTGTAATGAAAACGGCAGTGCTTTGACAGGTCACCTTGTTATTGAAGAGGGTTTTTGGGCACATATTTTGGCAAGTGCTTGCTGTATGCCGTCTTATGAGAATATGCACATTCCCGGTATGGACCATTTAGGACGTAGCCTTGCTTCTATTCAGACTGAGATGCAGTTGTCTTCGGTTGCAAACCAAATGGGCAAGAAACAGATTTTGTCCGAAACCTTTGCAATGTGCGGTTGGGACGTAAGCTTTGAGGAACTTCGTTGGATTTATGAGCATCAGATGGTACACGGAATCAACTATCTTTGTCAGCATCTTGAGGGCTACACTTTAAGAGGTATCAGAAAACGTGACTATCCGGCAACATTGTTTAAACAGCAGCCGTGGTGGAGTGAGTACCGTATTTTCAATGATATGGTCAGCCGTATCGGTATGATGCTCGCAGACGGTGAAATTGATTTCCCGATTTTAGTGCTTCATACTATTGAGTCGGCTTGGGTTAAGTTTGACAATGTCAATAGTGAGATTTGCAATAAAATCAGGGATGATATGTTGCGTACAATGGTTGCATTGGAAAACTCACAGTTGCAATATCATTTGGGTGACGGAAGAATTATGCAACGTCATGCAAAAGTCGAAAACGGTCAGCTTAAAATAGGCACTCAAAGTTATAAAGTGGTCGTTGTTCCGCCTGCAAATTGTTTGGGCAAGTTCACCTTTGAACTGTTGCAAGAATTTAAAGCACAGGGCGGTTTGGTTATTTTTGCAGGTGAAGTACCGACCATGCTCGACGGTGTTGAGACTGATGAGATTGTAAAATTCGCCGAAAATTGTGTAAACACCGATTTCGAAAATCTTCCGTCTGTTATCCCTGCCGATTGCAGAAAATTGACCTTGAACTATGATAAGACTGAGGATGATTCACCGGTTTACTCGACTTACCGTTATTTCCCTCGAGAAAAAATGACAATGTATTACCTTGTCAACTCGTTTATGACCGAGCGTAATGCTACTGTTACAGTTAAAGGTAAGAGCGCAACCGTTTTTGATTATCTTATCGGTGAAGAAGTGCCCGCGGTTTACTCTAAAAACGGTGATAATGTTGATATTGAAATCACTATACCAAAACGCGGTTCGGTTGTTGTCTTTGCTTATGATGAGGCTGAAAAGCCATCAGCACATAAGTGTAACAAGGAACTCATTCCTCTTGGCGATACCTTAAAGGGTGAGTGGGAAATCACAAATATTACTGACAATACTTTAACTCTTGATTATTGTGACGTTTATTTTGACGGAGAGCTGAAATATGAGAACCTGCCGATAAGTGACGTGCAGGAGTTGGCTTGTGCATTCAAACGCAAGGTCAACACCAAGGTTGTATTTAAGTTTAATGTTAAGGAAATCGGCTTTAAGAGAATGGAGCTTGTAGTCGAAACTCCCGAAATTTTTGACATTACTTTGAACGGCAAACCGGTTGAGAAAAAGGTCACGGGTTATTTCTGCGATACATCGTTCAAGACTATTGATATCTTCGGCGGTGTTGTTGAGGGTGAAAATACTCTTGAACTCACTTGTGATTTCGAGCAGAGTGAAAAAACCTATGAAAACACCGAAAAATCATTGCAGTTTGAGTCTGAAAAGAATAAACTGAGCTACGATATGGAAATTGAAGCAGTTTATTTGAAGGGTGATTTTGCGGTTAAGACCGATAACAAGTTTGAGCATATCGAACGCAGAGGTTTAAGGGTTGATGGCGATTTCTACATCACCTCGGCTCAAAACAAGGTGAATGACGGCAACTTGGCAGAGCAGGGATATCCCTTCTTTTCAGGAAGTATTACTCTTAAAAAGAAGATAACTTTAACTGCCGAGGAGATTGAAAACCGTTCATTTAACCTTGCTAAATTAAGCACAACCGTCACTAAAGTTAAGGTTAATGGCAAGGATGCAGGGGACATTATGTGGCATCCTTATTCGGTTGATTTGAGCGGTTTACTTTTAGAGGGTGAAAACGAGATTGAAGTAACGCTTATCGGCAACCTTCGTAACCTTTTAGGACCTTTCCATATGAAAGAGGGCGAGTGCCATTCCGTAGGTCCGGGTCGATTCTTCCATAATTCACCGATTTGGGTTAAGGGCGTTCATCCTAACTGGACTGATACTTACTGCTTCGTTGAGTGTGGTTTGTTCTTCTAAAATCAATTCAAAAGCTGAGGTTTAACCTCAGCTTTTTTTGATTTGTGCTAAAATATTTTTACAAAAATCAATCTTTTGCGACAAAAGTCACAAACTGTGGCTAACTTTAAAAAAATGATTGACTGTTGACTTGATTTAATATATAATAACACTAATATAAATATATAAAATGGAGGAATTTTAAATGGCAACTTTTATCAATGAACCTTCACATACTTTTAATGAGTATCTGCTTATCCCCGGATACTCCTCCAGTGAATGTGTTCCGGCTAATGTCAGCCTTAAAACACCGCTTGTAAAGTTTAAAAAGGGTGAAGAACCTGCAATAACTATGAATATTCCGCTTGTTTCTGCAATTATGCAGTCGGTTTCAGGCGACCGTTTGGCTATTGCTTTGGCAACTGAGGGTGGCGTTTCCTTTATTTACGGTTCTCAGTCTATTGAAGACGAGGCTGCAATGGTTGCTCGCGCAAAGAACCATAAAGCAGGTTTTGTTAAGAGCGATTCTAATGTCAGTGCAGATGCAACCTTGAAGGATATTATTTCTTTGAAAGAAAAGACCGGTCACTCAACTGTTGCTGTTACTGAGGACGGTACTGCTGATGGTAAGTTGCTCGGTATTGTTACGGGACGTGACTACCGTGTAAGCCGTATGGAACTTGATACTCCTGTAAGTTCATTTATGACTCCGTTTGAGAAGCTTGTTTGGGCAAAAGAGGGTACAAGCCTTAAGGAAGCTAATGATATAATTTGGGATAATAAACTTAATTCGTTGCCGATTATCAGCGAAGACGGTAAGCTTTGCTATATGGTTTTCCGCAAGGACTATGATACACATAAGCAGAACCCTAATGAGTTGCTTGACGCATCTAAACGTTATGTTGTTGGTGCAGGTATCAACACCCGTGACTATGCAGAGCGTGTTCCCGCTTTGGTTGAAGCAGGTGCAGATGTCCTTTGTATTGACTCCTCTGAGGGCTTCTCTGAATGGCAGAAGTTGACTATTGATTGGATTCGTGCAAAATACGGTGACACCGTTAAGGTTGGCGCAGGTAACGTTGTTGATGCAGACGGTTTCCGTTTCTTAGCCCAAGCAGGTGCTGACTTTATTAAGGTCGGTATCGGTGGCGGTTCAATCTGTATCACCCGTGAAACCAAGGGTATCGGTCGCGGTCAGGCAACCGCTTTGATTGAGGTTTGCAAGGCTCGTGACGAGTATTTCGAGGAAACAGGCGTTTATGTTCCCGTTTGCTCTGACGGTGGTATCGTTTATGACCATCATATGACCTTGGCTTTGGCTATGGGTGCTGACTTTATTATGTTAGGCCGTTATTTTGCCCGCTTCGATGAAAGCCCGACAAACAAGGTTAATATCGGCGGCAACTACTTTAAGGAGTATTGGGGCGAGGGTTCAAACCGTGCAAGAAACTGGCAGAGATATGACCTCGGCGGTGATAAGAAGTTATCATTCGAAGAGGGTGTTGACTCTTATGTACCGTATGCCGGTAAGTTGAAGGATAATGTTGCTTTGTCTTTGAGCAAAGTTAAGTCCACAATGTGTAACTGCGGTGCGTTAAGTATTCCTGAATTACAAAAGAAAGCAAAGCTGACCCTTGTTTCTGCAACAAGTATTGTTGAGGGCGGTGCCCACGACGTTATTCAAAAAGAAAAAAGCACAGCAATTAAATAATTAATAAATAATCTAAGCCTTGTTTGACATTTGTTAAGCAAGGCTTATTTATTAAATTTCACTTGAAAATATTTACAAATTGTGGTATCATTCACTTATACATAAATGTAAAATTATTTTACTTTAGGGGGAATTTTTTCTTGGATACGGACATTTGGCTGAAATTACTTTTATTGGTAATTTTGTTAGCTTTTTCCGCATTTTTCTCGGCATCCGAAACGGCATATACATCTCTTAATAAAATCCGTCTTAAAATGATGGCTGACGACGGTAACCGTCGGGCTATGAGAGCGTATTTGTTGACAGAAAATTATGATAAATTTCTGTCAACTGTACTTATCGGAAACAATATAGTAAATATTGCTTCAACCTCAATTGCAACGGTGCTTTTTATTGACTTGTTGCGTAATGAGAGCTTGGGCTCAACAGTATCAACCGTTGTTATGACGGTTGCTGTACTTATTTTCGGCGAAATTTCGCCGAAAAGTATCGCAAAAGAAAAACCCGAAAGCTTTGCTATGTTTGCATCAGGATTTTTAAAGTTTTTGATGGTTTTATTTACTCCGCTTGTGGCATTTTTCGTGGTTTGGAAAAAAATGCTCAAAAATGTTTTTCGTCTTGACAATAAAGATACAATTACCGGTGATGAACTCATCAATATTGTAGAGGAGGCAGAAGAGGGTGGCGGTATCGACGAAGTTGAACGTGACCTTATTCGTTCTGCAATTTCATTCAGTGAATGTCCGGTCGGTGATATTTTAACTCCACGTGTTGACATTATTGCAGTTGATAAATCTGATAGTCTTGAAGAAATACGCAAGGCTTTTGATGAGTCAGGTTTTTCTCGTTTGCCTGTGTTTGACGGAACGATTGACAGTATTGTCGGTGTTATCCACATTCGTGATTTTAACAAGCTTTTGCAGTCAAACCGTAAAACTATAAGGTCGATTATCAAACCTACGGTTTTTGTTGCAAAACAGATGTCTATTAGCGAATTGCTTAAACTTATGCAGTCTAAAAAGACTCATATTGCGGTTATTTCCGATGAATACGGTGGTACTACCGGTATTGCTACTATGGAGGATATTTTAGAAGAACTTGTCGGTGAAATTTGGGACGAGTATGATGAGGTTGTTGAAGAATTCACTGAAAATTCTGACGGCAGTGTAACAGTACTTTGCAGTACTGTTCTTGATAAAATGTTTGAGTATTTCAATATTGATGACGATGACGATTCTGATTCGGTTTCGGTCGGTGGTTGGGTGCTTGAACAACTCGGTAAAATTGCCGAGGAGGGCGACGAGTTCACCTATGATAAACTTTTGGTTAAGGTAACAAAAGTTGCCGAAAGACGCGTTTTAGAAATATCTGTAACTGTTATAGAAACAACAGAGGACAATATTGAAGAATAAATATTAGCCCGAGGTTTTCTCGGGCTTTTTTAAAGGTTTAAAATGAAAAATATAGAGATTTTAGAAAAGACAAATGAGTATATTGTTTGTATAAAGCCGGCAGGGGTTTTGTCGGAGGATACTTCGGGCGGTATGCCAAGTTTGTTGTCGGATGGCGATAAAAAACCGTTGGTTGTTCATCGGCTTGACCGTAAGGTTTCAGGCGTAATGGTGTTTGCAAATGATAATAAAACCGCAGGCAAACTGTCAAAAGAGATTGCCGATAAAACCTTTAACAAAGAATATTTGGCAGTGGTTGAGGGTGACATAGGTAAGGGTTCAAGTTTAGAGGATTTGCTGTTTTACGACAAAACAAAAAATAAAACTTATGTTGTAAACAAAGAGCGAAAAGGGGTTAAAAAAGCAAGCCTTGAGTTTATAAAGTTAGCATCTGGCGAAACCGAAAACGGTACAGTGTCATTGGTGAAAATCAAACTGCACACAGGTCGTACACATCAAATCAGGGTGCAGTTTGCAAGTCGTAAACACCCGATTTTAGGTGACCGCAAGTACGGTTCGAGCGTAAAATGTCAAGCGGCACTTTTCTCACATAAAATTTCGTTTAATTTGAATGGGGAAAATCACGAATTTAAGGCATTGCCTGAAAATATATATCCTTGGTCACTTTTCGACAAGGCTTTACTTATGATATGAATTAAGATTTAGTTCGTTTAGTTTGAAAGGAGTACAGAATGAAAATCTGGTTTAAATATATAAAACCGTATCTTTCATACTTTATCATTGGTCCTTTGTGTATGATTGTTGAGGTAATAGGTGAGGTTTTGATGCCGTTTATGCTCTCTACCGTTATCAATGCGGGCGAGGACGGCAGTTTGACTGTAACAAAAAGTGTTGCCACGGCAATAGGTATGATTTTGATTGCTATTTTTATGATGGCAGGTGGTGTTGGCGGTGCATATTTCGGTGCAAAGGCATCGGTCAACTTTGCCGCTGATTTAAGAAGCGACGTATACCGCAAGGTTCAGGATTTTTCCTCTAAGAATATTGATAAGTTCTCGACAGGTTCTCTTGTAACACGTTTGACTAATGATGTTACTCAAATGCAGAACTTTGTCAATATGCTTTTACGAATGGCACTGCGTTCCCCCGGTATGATGCTTGGCGGACTTATAATGGCAATCGCTTTAAGACCAAGCCTTTCGGTTATCTTTGCGGTTACAATTCCCTTGATGTTAATCGGTATTTTTGGGCTTATTTTTTTGGGATTTAAACGTTTCACTAAAATGCAGGTTAAAATCGACAAACTCAATTCTACTGTTCAAGAGGGTGTTACCAACATCAGAGTTGTGAAGTCTTTTGTTCGTGAAGCTCACGAAAACGAAAATTTCAAGGCTGCTAACAGTGACCTTAAAGAATCGGGAATAAAAGCACTTAAAATTATGATTTTTATGCAACCTGTTACCACTGTTTGTATGAACCTTACAACATTGGCTGTTTTATGGTTTGGCTCGGATGCGGTAATCAGAACGGGTATGGATATAGGTGACCTTTCCGCATTTTTGACATACGTTACTCAAATCTTAATGGCTATCACAATGATAACCGTTTTGCTTATGACCTCGGCACGTGCATTGGCTTCGGCACGCCGAATCAAAGAGGTTTTGAATGAGAAAATTGATATTACCGATATTGATGCATCTCAACCTGAGTTAGAAGTGAAAAACGGTTCAATAGAATTTAAAAATGTTTCATTCAGATATTATGAAAACAGTGAAGAAACAGTTTTGAATAACATTAATCTTACAATAGATGCCGGTAGTACAGTGGGTATTATTGGTTCAACCGGTTGCGGAAAGACAACACTTGTGTCGATGATTCCGCGTCTTTATGACGTTGACCAAGGTGAAGTTCTGGTTGACGGCGTAAATGTTAAGGATTATTCGTTATATAATCTTCGTGAGGGCGTAAGTATGGTACTGCAGAAAAACGTTTTGTTTAGTGGTACTATCGCCGAAAACTTGCGATGGGGTGACGAAAACGCCACTGATGAGGAGATTACTGCCGCTGCTAAAAGTGCTCAAGCTGATAAGTTTATTGACGGATTTACCAAGGGTTATGAAAGTGACTTGGGGCAGGGAGGCTCTAATGTTTCAGGTGGACAAAAGCAAAGGCTTTGTATTGCCCGTGCATTACTGAAAAAACCGAGGATTTTAATCCTTGACGATTCAACAAGTGCGGTCGATACTGCTACCGAGGCAGTTATCAGACGTGCATTCCGTGATGATATTCCGAATGCTACTAAAATTATCATCGCACAGCGTATTTCTTCGGTTATTGATGCCGAAAAAATTGTAGTTATGGATGACGGTAGAATTACAGGAGTAGGTACTCACGCTGAATTATTGGAGAATAACAAAGAATATCAGGAAATTTATTATTCTCAAATGGAAAAGGAGGCAAAATAATGGCTAAACGTACATTAGAAGACCTCCAAAGACAGTATAGTAGGGCAGTGACCGAAAGTAATAAACGTCAAATGCCGGGTCCCGGTCCCCGCGGTGGCGGCCCGCGTGGCGGAGGTCCGGGAGGCCCCCGTCCTCACGGTAAGCCGAAGAATACTCTTGCCACGGTTAAAAGGCTTTGGTCGTACGTTTCAAAGTATAAGTTAAGACTTATATTAGTGCTTTTCTGTATGCTTTTAAGCACTGTTACTTCGCTTATCGGCGGGTATATGTTGGCACCGATTATTAACCGCATTACTTTAGCGGTTGCACCTAATGCTAATATTACCTTTACTGCGGTGGGCAAAATTGCCGACAGAGTAATTACAAGTTTCAGTGAACTTCCGATATTGCAAAAGTTAATTTCAACAAGCAATTTCTCAGAAGTTATGGTATATGTTCTTGCCGCAGTCTTAATTATGCTTACGGTATATGCAGTGGGAATTATTGCAACCTACTTGCAGGCAAGAATAATGCTCGGTATTTCGCAAAATGCAACCGAGCAACTTCGTAATGAGCTTTTTGAAAAACTGTTACGTTTGCCGATAAGGTATTTTGATTCTACTCCAACCGGTGAAACAATGAGCCGTTTTACCAACGATGTTGATAATATTGATGTAATGCTCAATAACTCGTTGACTTCGGTAGTTTCAGGTGTTGTAAGCTTAGTCGGTACGCTCGTGTTTATGATTACAACTAATGTATGGCTGACTTTGATTACCATTGTTTTTGTTCCTGTTTTGATGAAAACTGTTTTAGTAATCGGTTCAAAATCCAGAAAATATTATTCAGGTCAGCAGGCAGCTTTAGGTGCGGTTAACGGTTATATTGAAGAAACCGTTACCGGACAAAAGGTTGTTAAGGTTTTCAATCACGAGGACACTTGTGTAAATGAGTTCGAATTGCTTAACGACGATATGCGTGATAAACAGTTTAAAGCTCAGTTTTTTGGCGGAGTTATGGGACCTATAATGCATAACATCAGTATGATAAGTTATGCTGTTACGGTTGGAATCGGCGGTGTGTTAATGTGTACTACCGGCTTCGGCCCGGGTGACCTTACAGTATTTGCCAACTATTCAAGGCAGTTCTCGATGCCGATAAATCAATTGTCGATGCAAATCAGTACAATTTTTGCCGCTCTGGCCGGTGCAGAGCGTGTTTTTAGAATTATTGATTTAGAGCCGGAAGCACTTGATGTGGAAAACGCAAATTCTGGTGAGGGTATGAAGGGTTATGTTGAGCTTCACAATGTGACCTTTGGTTATAATCCTGATAAAGTCATACTTCATAATATTTCACTTTACGCAAAGCCGGGGCAGAAGATTGCGTTTGTCGGCTCAACCGGAGCAGGTAAGACAACCGTCACTAATTTGCTCAATCGCTTTTATGATGTTGATGAGGGCTCAATTACCATTGACGGAGTAGATATTAAGGAATATAGCCGTGACGGATTGCGTAAAAATATAGCAATGGTTTTGCAGGATACTCATTTGTTCACGGGTACGGTTATGGAAAATATCCGTTACGGCAGATTGGATGCTACTGATGACGAGGTTGTTGCTGCCGCTAAAACTGCAAGTGCGCATAGTTTTATTATGCGTTTGTCCGACGGTTATAACACTATGGTTGAGGGCGATGGAGCCAATCTTTCCCAAGGACAGCGTCAGTTATTGAATATTGCCCGTGCCGCATTGTCAAAAGCTCCGATTTTGGTGCTTGATGAGGCAACAAGCTCGGTTGATACCCGTACAGAGCGTCATATTGAACACGGTATGGATAGACTGATGAAAGACCGTACAACTTTTGTTATAGCTCACCGTCTTTCCACTGTTCGCAATGCCCATGCCATTATGGTTTTGGAAAAGGGTGAGATAATCGAGCGTGGCACTCACGACGATTTATTGAAGCTAAAGGGTAGATATTACGAGCTTTATATCGGAATGAAAGAATTAGATTAACTTTTTAAACAAAAAGCGTTAAAATCTTAACAAAGATAATTTTATGTAAAATAAAGTGGCGGTTGTTGAAATCAAACTTAATAAAATTAAGTTTTAGGGTGATAGAGCGTTAAAATTCGACACCGCCGCTTATAAATTTGTTTTAAATACTTAAATTTGTTAGAAAACGACTTTAAATTACCACTTTTTGTTGACAGAGCCAAAAAAAAGAATTATAATATTTTGGTAATTTTCAGAACATTAGGAGGAATACATAATGTTTAAAAGCGAATATCTTAATAAGGTTTACGCTGATGTAGAAAAGCGTAATCCCGGTGAGGTTGAATTCCACCAGACAGTTAAAGAGGTTTTGGAGTCTATCGAGCCGGTTGTAGAGGCACATCCCGAATATCAGAAGTTGGGTATTATCGAGAGAATGGTAGAACCTGAAAGAATTATCAAGTTCCGTGTATCCTGGGTTGACGATAACGGTCAGGTTCAGGTTAACCGCGGTTACAGAATACAGTTTAACTCGGCTATCGGTCCTTACAAGGGCGGTCTTCGTTTCCATCCTTCAGTTAACGAGAGTATTATTAAGTTCTTGGGCTTTGAGCAGACCTTTAAGAACTCTCTTACCACACTTCCTATGGGTGGCGGTAAAGGTGGTTCCGACTTTGACCCGCAGGGCAAGTCCGACGTTGAGGTTATGCGTTTCTGCCAGAGCTTTATGACCGAGCTTTGCAAGTACATAGGCGCTGATACTGACGTTCCCGCGGGAGATATCGGAGTAGGCGCTCGTGAGATAGGTTATCTCTTCGGTCAGTATAAGAAAATCAGAAACGAGTTTACGGGCGTTCTCACCGG
>JAZOQN010000038.1:0-14407 GCA_045656125.1 Acutalibacteraceae bacterium | reverse complement strand
CAATACCAATAATTTTTCCCATAATAAAAACCTCCAAATAGTTTCAATACAAAATAAATTTTAATTTAATTAAATTATATGTCAAAGGCAAAGCCTTTAAACTCTAAATCAGTTTGCCACCTGCACCATTGCCGGACGGATAACGGTATCACCGAATTTATAACCTTTTTGCAAAACGTTGCAAATCGTATTTTCACCGAAATTCTCATCCTCAATATGCATTACAGCCTCGTGCAAATTAGGGTCAAAAATATCACCCACTGCACCGATTTCCTGCAAACCTAAATCCTTAACAGCATCACCGAGCATTTTTACAATCATTTCAATACCTTTTGCATAATCCGGACTGTCCTTATCAACAGTAGCTGCACGGTCTACATTATCAAAAATCGGTAAAAGCTTTTTAAGCAAATTCGCTGATGTAAATTCAGCCGCTGCTAAACGCTCTTTTTCAGTACGACGTTTGAAGTTATCAAACTCAGCCGCAGTACGTAAAACCAAATCCTTTTGTGCGGTCAATTCCGCTTGCAATTTCTCATACTCGGCTAACTCAACCTTTTTTGAAGTCTTTTTGGTAGTTTTTGCTTTAGTTTCAACCTCTGTTTCAGGGGCTGTTTTCTTTTCCTCTGCCAAAAAAATCATTCCTTTCTATATATCATTATCCAAATCACGCATCGCCTGGGTCATAACCTTACCCAAACGTTCTGCGAAATAACTGACAGTGGGTATTAACTGTTCATACGCCATTCTTGCGGGACCGATTACTGCAATTCGACCTATATCCTCATTACCCAATCGATACTTTGCAACAATCATACTTGACGGTTGAAATTCAGGTATATCAGTACGGTCACCGAAAATAACGTCAATATCATTATTTGTATCAGCCAAGAGTGAGAACAATGTATCTTGTTTAGTTAAAAGTCCCAGAAGTGCTTTAGCATCAGCCTCGTTAGAGTAACATTTCATCAAGTTAGACTCACCCTTAACCCTAACCGATTTTGACTGCAATTCTTCAACCATTTCAAAAACGCTTGAAAGCAACGGCATTAAGAAAAGTGACAAATCACCGGTCTGTGAAACCAATGCCTGTAAGAATTGATTAGAAAACTTATTTATTTCAGTACCTAAAATGTAAACCGATGCAAGTTTGTCAAAATAAGATAAAACATTAGGTGCTAAATTAAAAGCACTGCGACAAATACGGCTTTTTGCCTGACCATCAGACGTAATTAGCAAAAGTAGAACCGTTCTGCGACCCATCGGCAAAATATCAATTCGTTTTACATAGGTTTCCTCTTTAGTAACAGTAGCCATAAGCGTGGGAAATCCGGTTAAATTTGATAGCATTTGACCGGCAACCGAAGCCAAGTTTTCAGGGTCTTTTGCGGCATCATTTAGCATTTTATCAATGATTAACTGTAAATCCTCGGGAATTTCCCTGCGGTTCATCAACCGTTCAAAGTAAAAACTGTAACCGTTACTTGTCGGTTGACGACCTGCCGAAGTGTGAGGTTGTGAAAGGTATCCCAACTCACAAAGTTCGCTCATTTCATTACGTAAAGTCGCAGGTGAAACATTCAGACCGGTTAATTCAAGCAAGTATTTAGAGCCAACCGGCTCACCCGTCTTAATATAAGACTTAATAAGTGCGTTAAGTATAATCCGCTTACGCTCGCTTAAATCCACCGTATCCACCTCTCTTTATACGATTTAGCACTCTACACACAAGAGTGCTAACAAATATATAATATCACATTTTTTACCATTGTCAATAGTTTTTTCTAAAAATTTTCAAATATTCTTTGACTTTCTTTGACCTTAACATAAAAAATAAGGAGAGGTTGCCCTCTCCCTTTTATTTTTATTTGAAACTTTCAATTTTGTTGATTAAATCTCTACCGATATCGTGGAGATATTTAGCAGCTGCATCAACAGTTGTTAAAGTAGTATTTTTAAAGAAACTATCTGCTTCAAAAGTAAAATCACCCTGATAATTAATCTCAGCTAACGCTTTACAAACTTCTTCCCAATTTATAACACTTAAATGAGGCGAATACGGCTCTACGTGATAATCGGTTTTACCGTTATTGTCATGAACGTGTAATGCTAACAAACGGTCGTGGCCTAAGGCTCTAATCATAAATTCAGGTTTCTGACCAACCAACACACAGTGACCAATATCCAAACAAGCAGTCATATATTCGCTTTCAATCATATCAACATACTCGCAAAATTCGGGTGCTCTTGAGCAGGTGCTGTCAATGAGAACCTTATTGACACTGTTCCATTGAAACATATTTTCCGTTGCCATTTTTACGTTATATTTTTCACAGTACGGCAACAACCTTTTATAAAACTCAAGGTTCATTTCCTTTAAGATTTTATCGTTATCGCCTTCAATATAATATAAGTGTTGATTAGGATGAACTACGATAACATTTGCACCAACGATACCGGCTATTTCAATTCCTCGTACAACCTTATTAAATGCTTTTTCGCTCTTTTCTTTATCATCAAAGGATGTCGGGAAATAAGCGTGTGCCTGATTAAAATATACACCGTTATCCTTTGCGATTTTTAAAAGTTTTTCAGCATATTCACGATAATTATCACCGTTAAAAACGTTGTTTTCATCACCCATCTTACAAAGAGACAAATCAACAGCATCAAAACCGGCTTTTGCGATAATTTCTATTGCTTTCTCATATCCAAATTTAGAATCAATAACGCTTGTAGTTGTAGAAAGTTTCATAAAAAAGACCACCTTTTGTAAAGTTCTATTTACATTATATATTTAGTAATACAAAAAATCAACAAAAAAGTTATTAATTTTTTTAACAAACTTCTTGTTAAAATATTGACAAATCACTCGAATTGTAGGATAATATCAATAACTATTTTTAGGAGATGTTTATTTTGGGACTTACACTTGCACAAAAAATCATTAAGGCTCATTTGGTTGACGGTGAAATGACTGTCGGTACTGATGTCGGTTTAAAAATCGACCAGACCTTAACTCAGGATGCCACCGGAACAATGGCCTATTTGGAATTTGAGGCTATGGGTGTTGACCGCGTTAAAACTGAGCGTTCGGTAGCATACATAGACCACAACACATTACAGACCGGTTTTGAAAATGCCGATGACCACCGTTTTATTCAATCTATTGCTAAGAAACACGGTATTTACTATTCCCGCCCAGGTAACGGTATTTGCCATCAGGTTCATCTTGAGCGTTTCGGTAAACCCGGCAAAACCTTAATCGGCTCTGACTCTCATACACCTACCGGTGGTGGTATCGGTATGCTTGCAATCGGTGCCGGCGGTATGGACGTTGCCGTTGCTATGGGTGGCGGTGCATACTACATTCCGATGCCGAAAATGATTAGAGTCAACCTAACAGGTAAACTCTCACCCTTTGTTTCTGCTAAGGATGTTATTCTTGAGGTTTTAAGAATTCTCACCGTTAAAGGTGGCGTTGGCTACATTGTTGAGTATGCCGGTGAGGGTGTTAAAACTCTTTCAGTACCCGAGCGTGCTACGATTACTAATATGGGTGCAGAGTTAGGTGCTACCACCTCTATCTTCCCCTCTGATGAGATTACAAAAGCATTCTTGAAAGCTCAAAACCGTGAAGAAGACTATGTTGAACTTTCTTCTGATTCGGATGCAGTATATGACAAAGAAATTGATATTAACCTTTCGGAATTAGCACCTATGGCCGCTATGCCTCATATGCCGGACAACGTTAAGTCCATTACCGAGATTGGGAAAATGAAGGTAGACCAGGTACTTATCGGTAGCTGTACCAACTCTTCACTCTACGATATGTTAAAGGTTGCCGCTATTTTAGACGGTAAAACTGTTGACCCGACTGTATCTGTTGGTATCGCTCCCGGCTCAAAACAGGTATTCAATATGCTTGCTGATTGCGGTGCTTTATCTAAACTGATTGCCGCCGGTGCAAGAATTCTGGAATGTGCTTGCGGTCCTTGTATCGGTATGGGTCAATCGCCCAACTCAAAAGGTATTTCTTTACGTACCTTTAACCGTAACTTTGAAGGCCGTTCGGGTACTGCCGATGCAGGTGTATACCTCGTTAGCCCTGAAACCGCCGCTGCTGCAGCTTTGACCGGTTATTTAACCGACCCGAGAACATTAGACACCGATTTGAGCGGTATTACTTTACCTGAAAAATTCCTTATTAACGATAATATGGTTGATGCTCCCGCATCAGTTGAGGAAGCTAAAGACGTTGAAATCCTCCGCGGACCGAACATTAAGCCGTTCCCGAAAACCGAGCCTTTGTGGGAAACAATTGAGGCTAACGCAGTATTAAAGGTTGGCGATAACATTACAACCGACCACATTATGCCTGCCGGAGCTAAAATTCTCCCCTACCGTTCAAATATTCCGTATCTTGCTAACTTCTGTTTTACTCGTTGTGATGAGCAGTTCCCTGAAAACTGCAAGAAATACGGCAAAGGCATTATCATTGGCGGTGAAAACTACGGTCAAGGCTCTTCACGTGAGCATGCCGCACTTGTTCCTTTGTATTTAGGAATTAAGGCAGTTGTTACTAAGTCGTTTGCCCGTATTCACGCCGCAAACCTTATTAATGCCGGCATTTTACCGTTGACTTTTAAAAATCCTGCCGATTATGACAAGATTTCACAGTTTGACGAATTAGAGTTACCAGATATCAGAAAATCTATTGAAAACGGTGCTGAGTCGGTTGTTCTTAAAAACAAATCAACCGGTGAAACCTATGAAACAGTACCTATGCTTTCCGGCCGTTCAAGAGATATTATCTTAGCTGGCGGTTTGTTAGGCTACACAAAAGAGTGTTCTAAATAAGTTTTACATACATTTAAAGGAGAAACCACTATGGATATGACTAAAATCAACGAGTCGGTTGCAGCTTTTGAAAAGTTGCTTATTGCTCAAGCAGAGCGTGCCGAAAGAATCAAAAAAGAAAAAGATTTTGTGGATTATGATGCACTTGATAAACTCATTATCGGTGTTTGTGGCGGTGACGGTATCGGTCCCGTTATTACACATGAAGCAGAACGTGTTTTGCGTTTCCTTTTAGCTGACGATGTTGCTGCAGGTAAAATCGTTTTCAATGAAATCGACGGTCTTACCATTGAAAACCGCGCCGCAGTCGGCAAGGCTATTCCTGATGACGTTTTGGCAGAATTAAAGAAATGCCACGTTATTTTGAAAGGACCTACAACCACTCCCCGTGCAGGTGACCCGTGGCCCAACATCGAAAGTGCAAACGTTGCAATGCGTAAGGAACTTGATTTATTTGCTAACCTACGTCCCGTTCGCGTTCCCGAGCAAGGTATTGACTGGACCTTCTTCCGCGAGAATACTGAGGGCGGTTACGCAGTAGGCTCTCAAGGTTTACACGTTACCGACGATTTGGCGGTTGACTTTGTTGTTGCCACTTCAGAGGGCTGCGAAAGAATTGCACGTCTTGCTTACGAGTATGCAAGAAAGAACAAAAAAGAACGCGTTTCTATCATCACCAAGGCTAACGTTATTAAAACAACTGACGGTAAATTCCTTAAAATTTGCCAAAAAATCGGTGAAGAATATCCCGAAATCACTACAGACGATTGGTATATTGATATTACCACTGCAAAACTTATCGACGAAAAGCGTCGTAGAGATTTTAAGGTCTTTGTTCTCCCCAACCTTTACGGTGACATTATTACCGACGAGGCTGCTGAGTTCCAGGGCGGCGTAGGTACTGCAGGCAGTGCTAACATCGGTAAGAAGTATGCTATGTTTGAGGCTATCCACGGTTCTGCACCGAGAATGGTAACCGAAGGACGCGACAAGTTTGCTGACCCCTGCTCAATGCTTCGTGCAGCAGTAATGCTTCTTTCTCATATTGGTAAGCAGACCGAAGCTGATTTGCTCGAGAAAGCACTTGACATCTGTATGTATACCGAGAAAAAACTCACCATTACCGGTCGTGATACCGGTTGCACCTGCACTGAATTCGGCGATTATGTAATGGAAACTGTTAAGGCTTTAGCAAAATAATCTCCAAATTTTTAGAAGGAGGCTTTTAATTATGAACAATAAAAGCCGCAGTGTTTCCTCTTCCGTTATTAAACGACTTCCAAGATACCATCGTTTCTTAGGTGACCTACTTAAAAACGGAATGACCAGAATTTCATCAAAAGAACTATCTGTTAGAATGGGACTTACTGCAAGTCAAATCAGGCAGGATTTAAACTGTTTTGGTGAATTCGGTCAACAAGGATATGGCTATAATATTGAGCTTCTCCATAGTGAAATCAGCCAAATTTTAGGATTGAACAAATCCAAGAAAGCAATTCTAATTGGTGCAGGACATATGGGAAAAGCATTAACTATGCACTTTGATATGTCTTCAAAAGGCTTTCAGTTAATTGGTGTATTTGATAAAAAGCCATCCCTTTTAGGACAAACAGTTCAGAATTTACCGATACATAGTATGGACCGCTTGGACGAGTTCTGCCGTGAAAACAAACCTGATATGGCAATACTTTGCATCCCGCGTGAAGCAGCACGCGAAGTTGCAGAGGTATTAGTAAATTTGGGTATTAAAGGTTTCTGGAACTTCACACATTATGACCTCTTGGTTGAATTCCCCGGAATTTGTGTTGAAAACGTTCATTTAAGTGATAGCCTGATGACATTAAAGTACAATCTTGATAACTTTGAAGTAAAATAAATTAAACATCAACTCGGCAGATATTTCTGCCGAGTTATTTTTTTAAAAATAACGGTTAAGATATAAGAAACAAAGTAGGAGTAAATATGCTTTTGACCGTTCTTCGTACACTTATAATGTACTTCGTTATTATAGCTGCCATTCGTCTTATGGGTAAACGGCAAATCGGAGACTTGCAGCCATCAGAACTTGTAATTACAATTTTAATGTCTGAAATAGCTGCTATACCAATTCAGGATATTGAAATACCAATCATTTACGGTATATTAGCTACCGGAACACTTGTTATACTTGAAATAATCACCTCTTTCGTTGCTATGAAATCAATAAATTTCAGACGTATAATATACGGTCGCTCTGCAGTTATTATCGAAAACGGAAACATAGACCAAAAGATGTTAAAAAAACTACGAATGACCGTACCCGATTTAATGGAGGTTTTGCGTAATCAGGAGGTATTTGATTTAAATGAGGTTGCCTACGCAATTTTAGAAACCAACGGACAGATGAGCGTTTTACTAAAACCTCAGTTTCAAACCGCATCTGTTTCGGATTTAAAGGGTCAGAGTCAACCAACCACAATGCCTTGTTTAATTGTCAGTGATGGCAAACTATTAACCAAAGCTATGAAGAAGTACGGTGTTACTAAAGAAAAAGTATATTGTGAGGTTAAAAACAATCACATAAAATTAAAAAATGTATTTTTAATGACAATTGACCAAAACGGAAAAACAACAATAGTAAAAAAAGAAAAACAAGAATAACACAAGACGCCCATGCTTCATAAGGCGATATTTCCTTATGAGCGTGGGCGAATAATGTTTTTCTTTATTTATATTTTATGAAGCCAACTTCAATCTCAAACGCAATTTATCGCTAATCATAGCAATAAATTCTGAATTTGTCGGCTTACCGCGACAGGTTTGAACAGTATAGCCGAAGTATAGGTTCAGGACCTCAATATCTCCTCTGTCCCAGGCAACCTCAATAGCATGACGGATAGCACGTTCAACCCTTGATGAAGTTGTGCTGTTCTGCTTTGCTACGGTTGGATATAGTATTTTTGTGACTGAATTTATGTAATCAGGATTCTTAACTGAAAGCATTATTGCATCTCTTAAGTATTTATAGCCCTTAATGTGTGCAGGAACTCCGATTTGGTGTATAATTTCGGTTATCATCATCTCAAGGTCAACATCAGATAACGGCGTATTTGAATTAACAAAATTATCACGTCTTGTAACCATTCCGCACATATGTAAAATTCGCTCGGCTAAAACTGTCAAATCAAACGGTTTTATGAAATAATATGCCGCACCGGCGGAAAGAGCCTCAGACTCTAACCTTGCACTGCCAAAACCCGACATCACAAAATACAAAGGATTATAGCCTAAATTGTCAGAAAACAGTTTTTTCATAACACCAACCGCGTCAATATTCGGCAAAAATATATCCGATAAAATCGCATCAGGTCTTATTCTTTCTGCGCATTCGAGCAAAATTCTTCCGTCTTTTTGACAAAGTACGGTCTCCATTCCGTAAGATTTAATCACCTCTTGACAGTTTTGACCGAATTCAGTACTATCGTCCGCAATTAATACAATTAATTTCTTTTCCATTACTTTTCCTCCAGATTCTATGTGATATGCCATATTTTACCATAAGATTTTCGCATATGCAATAGCAAATTTGGGATTTTTGTGCACAATTGTGTCGATTTTGTTTATTTTTTTCGCAGTTTGTTAAATTCGACCACAATTTACAAATTAAAACAGCAACGTTTTACAAAATATAAATCATTATAAAATAATATTGATTTTTCATTTCAAAAGTCTTATAATATGGGTAATTTATGTATAGATAAGGGTATGATTAATTGAGTTGCAAATTATATTTCATTCGCCACGGTGAAAGTCTTGGAAATAAAACAAGCACATTTTTAGGTCACACAGACATTGACCTTTCAGATTTAGGTTACAGTCAAGCAAAATGTGCTGCAAGATATTTAATGAACTTACATATAGATAAGGTATACTCAAGCGATTTGAAACGTGCATATAATACTTGTAATGAGTTCTTGAAATTATCAAACCTTACCGCTGAAAAAAGGAAAGAACTTCGAGAAATATATGCCGGTGACTGGGAAGGTAAATGTTACACAGATTTAAGTACAATTTATAAGGACAGTTACTCCGTTTGGCTCACTGATATCGGTAATGCCCATCCTCTAAATGGCGAAACCTTGTCAGAACTTCAAAAAAGAATGGTTAACTGTATAACAGAGATAGCCGAAAACGATGACGGCAAGAATATTGCAATTTTTACTCACGCTTGTGCATTACGCTCTTTTATTACATTTGCAAAAGGTTTATCATTAGATGAAATGAAAGATATAAAATGGTCTACCAACGCTTCACTTACAACTGTTGAGTATAAAAACGGCAAGTTTGATGTTTTAGAATACAGCAACGATACATATTTGGGAGAACTAAAGTCCCAACGACCTAAAAACGTATAAGGAGATACATATGAGTATATTAGAAACTATTGCACTTGGTATTGGGCTTTCGATGGATGCCTTTGCTGTTTCGATATGTAAAGGCCTTGCAATGAATAAAACCGGTTTAAAAGAATGTTCGATTGTTGGTGCATGGTTCGGTTTCTTTCAGGCATTGATGCCTTTTATAGGCTTCAACCTTGTAATGATTTTCAGCAGTTTTATTGAAAAATATGACCACTGGGTATCATTTGTTTTGTTACTGCTAATCGGCGGTAATATGATAAAAGAGTCACTCTCAAATGATGAAGAAAAATGCACCGGTTGTTCACTTAAGTTCAAAGTCATGCTTGTTATGGCGATTGCAACAAGCATTGATGCTTTGGCAGCAGGCGTTGCATTAGTCGGCAAAGTAACGAACAGTAGTATTTTCCTTGTTGTCGGTGTTATCGGTGTAACTACATTTTTATTGTCGGCTTTAGGTGTTAAAATCGGCAGTATTTTTGGAGCAAAATACAAATCGAAAGCCGAGTTTGCAGGCGGTGCAATTTTAATAATTTTAGGCATTAAATTCCTGCTTGACGGACTTGGTGTTACGTTATTTTAATAAACAAATAAAAACGACTGTCAAGCGACAGTCGTTTTTATTTACCATAAATTTAAATCAAATTTTTCTTGCAACACCGGATTTAATTGCGGCATCAGCAACAGCTTTTGCCACTGTTTCACCTATTCTCTCGTCAAAGGCAAAAGGCATAATATAATCCTCGTTTAATTCCTCATCTGACACTAATGAAGCAATAGCTAAAGATGCAGCCATTTGCATTTCCTCATTTATATCCGAAGCTCTGACATCTAAAGCACCGCGGAAAATACCGGGAAATGCCATAACGTTGTTAATTTGATTCGGAAAATCACTTCTACCGGTACCTACAACTTTAGCACCGGCTTTTTTAGCAAAGTCAGGCATAATTTCAGGCGTAGGATTAGCCATTGGAAAACATATAGGGTCAGGTGCCATTGTTTTAATCATATCTTCTGTCACAATATTCGGTGCAGAAACACCAATGAAAACATCAGCACCCATTAAAGCATCAGCCAACGTTCCTTTTTGTTTCTCACGGTTAGTGAGCTTGCTCATTTCCTCATGTGCTGAGTTCAAGCCCTCCATACCCTCACATATTATGCCAAAACGGTCAACCATAGTAAGATTTTTAACACCTAACTTCAATAAATGCTTACCGATGGCAATTCCGGCAGAACCTGCACCGTTAATAACACATTTGATTTTACCGATTTCTTTTTTAGTTAAGCGAAGTGCATTAAGTAAGGCTGCACCGACAACAACAGCTGTACCGTGCTGGTCATCATGAAAAACGGGAATGTCACAAATTTCCTTAAGTTTCTTCTCAATCTCAAAACAACGAGGTGCCGAAATGTCTTCAAGGTTAATCCCGCCAAAACCTCCAGAAATTAAATATACTGTACGGACAATTTCATCAACATCTTTTGAACGTACACAAATAGGGAAAGCATCAACATCAGCAAATTCTTTAAAAAGTACACACTTACCCTCCATAACGGGCATACCGGCCTCGGGGCCAATGTCACCCAATCCTAAAACTGCAGTTCCGTCAGTAATAACCGCAACGGTATTCCAACGTCGAGTAAGCTCGAACGACTTTTCATAATCATTATGTATAACCATACATGGCTCGGCAACACCGGGAGTGTATGCTACTGACAACTGTTCCTTATTGGTGACCGGAGTACGAGACTTTACTTCCAACTTCCCCGCCCACTCATAGTGTTTTTGCAATGCAAGTTCTTTAATATCCAAATTTATCACCTGAAATTTGTATTTTTATGAATTATACCACTTTAATACGTAAAATTCAATAATAATAGTAACAATATCTGTAACGATACTTGTAAATTTAATATTAGAGTGATATAATATTTTGATAGAAATAATGTGTAAAAGAGGTATAAAAATGACAAAAATCGACATTTTTTCAGGCTTTTTAGGTGCGGGAAAAACCACGCTAATCAAAAAGCTCATTAAAGAAGCTTACAATAACGAAAAAATTGTTTTAATCGAAAATGAATTTGGTGAAATTGGTATTGACGGCGGATTTTTAAAAGACGCAGGTATTGAAATTACCGAAATGAACTCGGGTTGTATTTGTTGCAGTTTAGTCGGTGACTTTGGAGAAGCTCTTAAAAAAGTATTAATTGAATACTCCCCCGACCGCATTTTAATTGAACCCTCTGGCGTTGGAAAATTAAGTGATGTTATCCGTGCTGTTCAAAATATCGGCTCTGACGACGTATTACTTAACGGATTCACTACCGTTGTTGATGCAAACAAATGCAAAATGTACATGAAAAACTTCGGCGAGTTTTTCAATGACCAGATTGAGCATGCAAGCTCTATTATTTTAAGCCATACCGATAATATTTCCGAGGAAAAGTTAAAGGTATGTGTTGAACTTTTGCGTGAGCACAACCCCGATGCAACTATTATCACAACCCCTTGGACCGATATTACCGGTACCGCTATTTTAGAGGCAATGGAACAGAAAAACACGCTCACCATTGAACTTGAAAAATTAGCACACGAGGCTGAACATCACCACCATCATCATCACGACGAAGAATGTGATTGCCACGAGCATGAGCACCATCACCACCATCATCACGAAGGTGAACATTGTGACTGTCACGAACATCACCATGAACATCATTATGACGAGCATGGCAACTGCACATGCGGTCACCACCACGACCACGAGCACTCTCATGACGAGGCTCATCACGTACATCACCACCACGGTGAGCATTGTGATTGCCACGAACATAATCACCATCACGCTGATGAAGTGTTTACTTCTTTTGGTAAAGAAACCACCAACAAATACACTGTTGCAGAAATTACTTCTGCATTAAAGCAACTTGAAGATGACAAAACCTATGGTATGATTCTTCGTGCAAAAGGCATTGTTATGGGTAACGACGGACAATGGATTCACTTTGATTATGTTCCCGGTGAGCCTGACGTTCGTTTAGGCTCAGCAGAAATCATCGGTAGACTTTGCGTTATCGGTGCCGATATTAAAGAAGAAAGAATAGCCGAACTCTTTAGAGTATAATTTAAATCAGAGGTGCAAAAATGGATACTCCTGTTTACCTTTTTACCGGTTTTTTAGAGTCGGGAAAAACTAAATTCATCCAAGAAACTTTAGAGGATGAACGCTTTAATGCGGGCGAAAAAACCTTGCTTATAGTCTGTGAGGAAGGTGAAGAAGAATATGAACCCTCTAAATTCTCCGGCAAAAACGTGTTCATTCGAACAGTTGACTCGGCTGACGATTTAACCGAAGAACTTTTAAACGGTTGGCTTAAAGAAACACGTTCCGAACGCGTTGTTATTGAATATAACGGCATGTGGACGCTTGATAAACTTTATGACAATATGCCGAAAAAATGGTCAGTTTATCAGGAAATGTTCTTCGCTGACAGTAATACATTTGAGAACTATAATGCAAATATGCGTTCATTAGTTGTTGATAAATTAAAGTCGGCTGAACTTGTGATTTTCAACCGCTGTACCGATTCAACCGACAAAATGCCGTTACACAAAATTGTAAGAGGTGTTACCAACCGCAGTGCAATTGTTTATGAGTACACTGACGGCAGTACCGAGCAGGACACTATTGAAGACCCTCTGCCGTACGATATTGACGCACCCATTATTGTTATTGCCGACAACGACTACGGTGTTTTCTATCGAGATTTAAACGAAGATATGAACAAATACAACGGCAAGACCGTAAAATTCAAGGCAATTATTGCCCGGGAAAAGAAAATGCCTGACAATTGCTTTATTGCCGGACGTCACATAATGACTTGCTGTGCAGACGATATTCAATATGGCGGAATTATTGCGGAAACAATCGGTAAATGCACACAGTTAACAACAGGCGAATGGCTTAATGTTACCGCAAAAGTGTCAATTGAAAAACACCCTGCCTACCGCGGAATCGGTCCTGTATTAAGAGTTCAGGAATACACAATGACCTCTGCCCCTGAAAACCAAGTTGTAACGTTTTAAAATTGCTTACAAAATATCAGATTTAAAAAACCCTTGGACAAAGTGTTTTGTCCAAGGGATTAATTTTATCATATTTACTTAAAAAATATACTCAGTATATTAATAGTACATACCGCCGTAATCCAAATTATCTGAATATGAAAAATTCGGAGAATTATCTTCTACATGATTATCTTGTTGACCCATTTGCAAAAACAAAGCATCAACCAAATCACTCGGAGCACCGGCTGCTTTCAAATTACTCTTTATAGTATCAAGATTAATATTCTCAACATAGTTAAGCAAATCTGATTCTTCTTGAATTTTAATAGCATTTTCAGGGATTTTGACATTAGATGCTTTATTTTCAGCAATGTTAACCGAAACCTCAATTACATCTTTAGAGTCATATAAAACAGCAAGTGTTACACTTCCCTTGCCTTCATTAGAGGTGATTGAAACTACAACAGAGCCCTTCTTTAAATAGTCGGTAATTGTTTTAGGTAAATCAAATTCCTTTGCCAACTCATCACAAATAGCATCAGACAATGTAATTGTAAATACACCGTTGATATAATTATCATCAATCAAGTCAACATCGTAATCCTTAATTGAAATATTGGCTACCGAGAGCTTTGCATCACCGTTAACTCCAACTGCAAAAATTTCCAAATTTCCGGTCATCTTGCTATTTTTGATGTTACCGTTACCTAAAATCTCTATTCCCTCTGATTCATCAGTTAAGAAGTATGCCTCAATACCAACTTTAGTGCCGTTATGAGTACTTAAATAGCGTATTTTACCATCAAACTCAGTCGACTTAATCTCACGACCGATAACTTCACCCTTAGAATCAACCCAAGTAACAACAGTTAAATTAATATTTTCAAGTTCTTTTTCAAATTCATCAATATCACTCAAAAACTTGTCAACATCAGCAATTAACTCACTATATTTACTCTCAAAATCATTAGAACTTGATTCAACAGCTAGATAGAAATTCTTGATGACATTCTTAACTTCATTATCATTTTTAAATTCTTTGAGTAAAGCCTCAACAATATCAACAATTACTTTGTCA
>JAZOQN010000037.1:0-3462 GCA_045656125.1 Acutalibacteraceae bacterium | reverse complement strand
AATCCCTTCGAGCGGGCCAAAACGAAAATCCTGTCGATTTTAATCGATGGGATTTTCGTTTTGTATTATTAATTTCTTCATTATTCAATATTCATCATTCATTTGACAGGATTTTCAATGAATAATGAATGATGAAGTCGCTTTTGCTGATGAATAATGAATGATGAAGTCGCTTATGCTGATGAATAATGAATAATTGATTTAGGTTATAGTTTTTTGATATAATATGTGAAAAGGCGGTGCTTTAAATGAAAGAAGATTTACTTATAGATAAATCTATTACTTTTATAGTAGATATGTATGTACTTTAAATTATAAATAAAAAAACCGTAGGCGTTCAAACACATATGTAAAAAATTAAAAAGCCTTTTATTTGTCTATTCCCGTTTATCATAAATCTAAACTGCCAAAAATATATTAATTACAGTATTTACTTTAAGGCGGTGTAGTATGAAACGGGATATTATGTTTTGGCAATTGATAGGTTTTCTTTCAGTGTCGGCGATGGGCACGTTTTTACATTTTCTTTATGATTGGACCGGCAGTACGTTTGCGGCTTTGGTTTCGGGCGTAAATGAATCGACTTGGGAGCATATGAAACTTTTGTTTTTCCCAATGCTTTTATTTGCAATTGTCGAATATTTTTTAGTCGGTAAAAACTATGAAAACTTTTGGTGTATCAAACTCAAAGGTACGTTGTTTGGATTATTTTTAATTCCGATGATTTTTTATACTTTAAACGGAGTTTTTGGTACTACACCGGATTGGATTAACATTACGATTTTCTTTGTGTCCGTGGCGGGTGCGTTTATTTATGAGTCAAAGCAGTTCAGTGTTTATTCTACGACGTGTATGAGCAAGAATGTTGCAGTTGCAGGTTGGATTTTAATAGCTGTTGCGTTTTTTATATTTACGTTTTTTCCACCGGAATTACCACTCTTTAAAGACCCAATAACCAATAGTTTCGGAATTTGAAAAATCACCTTGATAATGCTTATGCATATCGTATAAAAGGGTGATTTTTTGAGAGAACTTTTATACAATCGCGAGTGGGCGGTTAATTATGCAAGGGTTTGGGCGTATTCACGCAACCCAAAATTTTACGATTTTGCAGATATTGGCGGTGACTGTACTAATTTTGCTTCGCAATGTATTTATGCGGGGGCAGGGGTTATGAACTATACTCCCGAAACGGGATGGTTTTATATTTCGGCTAACGACCGAACTCCGTCGTGGACAGGCGTCGAGTTTTTATATGATTTTTTAGTTAACAATTCGTCGGTAGGACCGTATGCAAAAGATGTGTCGGTCGGTGAAGTTTTACCTGGGGATATTGTGCAACTGGCAAACTCCGAGGGCGATTTTTATCATACACTGGTTATTGTTTCAACATTCCCTGAAATTACGGTTGCGGCACACTCGCGTGATGCACTTAATAAGCCGTTAAATAGTTATAATTTTGCTTTTTTAAGGTTTATTCATATTGAAGGGGTTAGGGTGTGGTAAACTCGACATATATACATTGATTTTAACGAAAAATCGGCGGATGGTGTATCAGCCGATTTTTTTTGCAGCATTTACCAAACATTTGTTCTTTACATTTAAAAGAATCTGTGCTACAATCAAAGAACAGATGTTCTGAAAGTTAGGTGAAATGGTTTGGTACGGCAGATTTTACACTGTGACCTAAATAATTTTTATGCTTCGGTAGCCTGCCGTGACAATCCTGAACTTAAAGGCAAGGCGGTTGCGGTTGGGGGAAGCAAGGAGGAACGCCACGGTATAATTTTGGCTAAAAACGAGATAGCGAAGTCTTACGGTGTTTCAACCGGAGAGGCTATTTGGCAGGCCAAATTGAAATGTCCGTCATTGGTGGTTGTGCCGCCTGATTTTAAGCGGTATACCTATTTTTCAAACCAAGTCAGAAAGATTTATGAGCGGTATACTGACCTTATTGAGCCGTTCGGTATTGATGAATGTTGGCTTGATGTTACCGGAAGTAGAAGACTGTTCGGTGAGGGGGAAAAGATAGCCGACCGTATAAGACGTGAGATTACTGAAGAGCAAGGGTTAACCGCGTCGGTGGGAGTCAGTTTTAATAAAATATTCGCAAAATTAGGGTCCGACCTTAAAAAGCCGGATGCAACGAGCATTATTCCTTTTGACAATTTCAGAGAAATTTTGTGGCCGTTGGAGGTTAACCGATTGTTAGGTGTGGGTCCTGCCACCGAGCGTAAACTACGTTCTTTAGCAGTGTTTACGATTGGTGATTTGGCAAATATTGACCCCGAAGCATTACGGCTTAAACTCGGTAAAAACGGGGTGCTTTTACACCGTTTTGCCAATGGCGAGGAAAATTCTTCGGTTTTGAAAAGTGATTTTAAGTATAAACCTCAAAGTATTGGTCGGTCGGTTACAGTGCCACGTGATTTGATGAATTTTCAAGAGGTGTACCGCGTGTTTTTGAGACTTTCGGAGGAGGTTGGCAGAGAACTTCGTCGTGAGGAGTTGCAGGCACACTCTATTGCGGTTCATATCAGGGATAACAGATTACAGGTTAAAGAGTTTATGACAGGATTGTCAGAGCCCTTGCAATCGGCTAAAACTTTGGCGGATGAGGGCATAAAACTTTTGAAATCAAACTACAGTTTTGAGTATCCTTTACGCTCTGTGGGGATTCGTGCAATAAACCTTAAAGGTTACAGTCCACGGTTACAACTTTCATTTTTTGAGGACAGAACGAGGATTATAAAGCAGGATATTTTAGAGCAAAGTGTAGATAAAGTTCGTGAACGTTTCGGTGAAATGGCAGTGGTCAGAGCATCGCTTTTGAACGATTTTAAGGCTTTTCGTGAACAGTCACCCGGCACGTTGGGTCACGCGAGGTTGTCATTGTGACGCAACTGTCGGTTGCACGCTGTAAACGTTATTAAAATAAAGGTGCAATTGTGAAAAAATTATATTGACACAAATTGAAATTTAAGGTAGAATAAACTTAAATCTAATACGAAAGGAAAAAATTTATGAAACGCATTATTTGTATTTTGATGGTCTTGACAATGAGTTTTGGTTTGCTTGTTGGCTGCGGCGGGGGTAAAAAACCGGCTGATACCAGCAGTGCACCTGCAGGTGAGACAGGAATTGTCATTACCACCGACGATGTCAAGTACATAGCAGAAGACGGTTCTTCGGTTTACCGTATTGTCCGTCCTGATGGCAATAAGGAAATGACTACACAAGCATCTATTGTTTTCAAGAAAATGAAGGACGGCTTGGGAATTGGTATCAAAAATGCTTTTGATACAGAAGACGGCACAGATGTTTATGAAATTTTGGTAGGTAATACCAACCGTGAGGAATCACAGGCCGCTATTGACTATCTTTACGATAACGGTATGGGCAGGTATCAGGATTACATTATCTGTTCTATGGGTAAAAAGATTGTAATTAACGGTATTACCG
>JAZOQN010000036.1:0-7892 GCA_045656125.1 Acutalibacteraceae bacterium | reverse complement strand
GGTCCGTCGGGTTCGGGAAAAGATACCGTTTTAAAAGAACTTTTCAAAAAAATGCCCGAAGTTGAGTTTTCGATTTCGAGCGTGACACGTAATATGCGTGACGGTGAAGTAGAGGGAGAAAAATACAACTTTATTTCACGCGAAAAGTTTGAATTAATGATTAAAGAGAATCAGTTGCTTGAATATAATCTTTACTGTGATAATTATTACGGAACGCCTAAAGCCCCGGTTGAAAAGTGTATATCTTCAGGCGGGGAGATTATTCTTGAAATTGACGTTAACGGTGCTGCAAACGTGCGTAAAAACTGTTTGGATAATTACAGTATTTTTATTGCACCTCCTTCTTTTGAGGTGTTAAAAAACCGTTTGACCGGTCGAGGTACTGAAACAGAGGAAGTAATTGAAAAGCGTTTAACTGAGGCTAAAGCTGAAATGGCTAGAGCTAATGAATACGATTACATTGTTGTTAATGACGATTTAAATAAAGCGGTTGAAGATATTCGCTCGATAATTTTGAATGAACGTTTAAAAGTTGACCGCAACACTGATTTGTTAGAAAATATTTTAAAATAAATTTTAAGCCGAAATCGGCAGAATGGAGAAAATTATGCTTAACCCTTCAATTGGAGTACTTATTGAAAACACAGAGAGCCGTTACAAGCTTGTTTTGGACGTTGCTAAAACTGCTCGCGAAATCGCAAAAGAAGCTCAGGATAACGGTGAAATCATTATCGAAAAACCCGTAACCTTGGCTATGGACCAAATGGCAACTGCTGTTTTGGGCAGTGAAGAATAATTATTGCTCTTTAAATTAAATTTTTAGAAAAGGATGTGGCTTGCCGTGGATAAACCGATTATTGTCAGCGTTGCTGTAGACCAGACGGTTTATTTAATCGACAAGCCATATGATTATTTTGTACCTGAAATTATATCCAATAAAGCTAAGATTGGTTGCAGGGTTTTGGTACCATTTGGAAACGGAAATGTTAGAAAAACCGGTGTGATTTTAGGGTTTTCGGAGTTCGATGAAACGAAGAAACTTAAATCTGTCATCAGTGTTTTAGATGATGAGCCGATTTTGAGTGAAGAGATGCTCGAATTGGCTAGATATATTCGCACCGAAACCTATTGCACGTGGTATAATGCCATTCGCGTTTTGTTACCACCGGGAATAAATTATAAGGTTCGTCAGGAATACGAATTAAGCGAAAATGCTCAAGAGATTTATCCTGATTTGAATGACGAACTAAAACCGCTTGCCGATATTTTGCTCAAATCAAAAATCGTCACTAAAGAGTCGGTTTATAAAACATTAGAACTTGACGAAACTTCGGGGCTAATGGAAAAATTGATTTCCAAAGGCTTTGCAGTACGTAGCGGAACTGCCGTAAGAGCGGTTGGTGATGCATCCTTAAAAATGGTGCGTCTGACTGATTTGTCAGAAGATTTATCGGGTATTAAATTAACGCCGAAACAAAAGCAACTTGTAGCGGTATTAAAGGACATTGGTTGTTGCTCGGTTAAAGAACTTTGCTATTTTACAGGGCTTACTGTTGCGGTTGTGAACGGGCTAAGTAAAAAAGGTATTATTGAAGTTTTTGAGCAAGAATACTACCGTAATCCTTATAATGAAGCTGATTTTAAACCCGAACCTCCCGCAGTTTTGACGGAAAGTCAACAAATGGCTTTTGATGGTCTTAAAAAGGATTATTTAGAGCCAAATGGCGTAACTTCGTTACTTTACGGTGTTACCGGCTCGGGTAAAACACAAGTGTTCCTTAAAATGTGTGAGGAAGTTGCAAACAGTGGTCGCGGTGTTATCGTTATGGTGCCTGAAATCGCATTAACTCCTCAAACGTTGGGTATATTCCACCGCCGTTTTGGTAAAAAGGTTGCGGTATTTCACAGTGCTATGTCACAAGGTCAACGTCTTGATGAATGGAAAAGGGTCAAACGCGGTGAGGCGTTAATTGCTGTCGGTACGCGTTCAGCAGTGTTTGCACCGTTTAGTGATGTTGGACTTATCATTATGGACGAGGAACAGGAACACACTTATAAATCCGAAATGAGTCCGTTTTTCCATGCTCGCGATATTGCAAGGTGGCGTGTCGCCAAATCAAAAGGACTCTTGATTTTATCTTCGGCAACCCCGTCGGTTGAAACCTTTAGTTTGGCACAAACGGGGAAATATCGGTTATATAAGTTGGAAAACCGCTTTGGTAATGCAGTATTACCCACGGTTGAAACTGTGGATATGCGTGAAGAAATCGCAGCTGGCAACACTGGTATCATCAGTAATTTGCTTTATGACCGCATCAGTGAGGCTTTGAAAAACGGCAAGCAGGCGATTTTGTTACTTAACCGTCGCGGATTTAATACTTATGTTTCGTGTACGCAGTGCGGTACGGTTTTAAACTGTGACAACTGTAGTATTTCATTGACGTATCATAATGCTAATAACCGATTGATGTGTCATTATTGCGGAAAATCGTTGCCGTATACCGATAAATGCCCAACTTGTGGCAGTGAACGTATGAAATATTCAGGCTTGGGTACTCAAAAAGCAGAAGCAGAGTTGCAGTCACTTTTCCCGAACGCACGTATACTTCGTATGGATGCCGACAGTACTTCAACTCGCAGTGATTATGAAAATAATCTAAAGGCGTTTGCTGATTTGAAATATGACATTATGTTGGGTACTCAAATGGTGGCAAAGGGCTTAGATTTCCCAAAGGTTACTGTTGTCGGTGTGCTTAATGCCGATGTTGCGTTGCATAGCAGTGATTTTAGAAGCTATGAGCGTACGTTTTCACTGTTGACTCAGGTTGTAGGACGTTCAGGTCGCGGTGATGATAAAGGTACTGCCGTTATCCAAACTAATGAGCCGGACAGTGTAATTCTTTCGTTAGCGGCACGTCAGGATTATGAAAGTTTTTATAATTCCGAAATAATGACCCGTAAATTAATGATTTATCCGCCTTACTGCGATATTGCAACAGTGTCATTTTCGGGTCAGGAACGTAAATACACCGAAGATGCGGCAAACCACTTTTTCCAATTGTTAAAATCAGCAGTTTCGGGTGAATTCAAGGACGTTAAACTGATTACTTTAGGACCGACTACTGCGGCAGTGCCTAAGGTGAATAACAGTTACCGCTATAAGTTAATAATCAAGTATAAAAATACAAAACGCTTTAAGGAAATGATGTCAACCGTCATTGCTGAATACGGTAAATCAGCCTTTTCAAAAAAGGTAACGGCATCGGTTAATGTCAATCCCGACAGTATTATATAGGAGAATATTATGGCAATCAGAAATATAGTTAAAGAGGGCGACCCCATTTTACGTAAGGTTTGTCGCAGTGTATTACAGTTTGATGAAAAGTTGGCAACCTTGCTCGACGATATGAAAGAGACTATGTACTTAGCCGAGGGTGTCGGTCTTGCCGCACCGCAGGTCGGTATTTTACGTAGAGTTTGTATTGTCGACGTGGGTGACGGTCTTATTGAACTTGTGAATCCCGTTATTGAGGCAATGGAGGGTGAGCAAGAGGGGGCTGAGGGTTGTCTTTCATGTCCCGGTGAAAGCGGAATTGTAAAAAGGGCAATGAAGGTTACTGTTCGTGCTCAAGATAGATTTGGTAATACCTTTACAGTATCGGGAGAGGGTTTGAAAGCCCGTGCTTTCCAACACGAAATTGACCACTTGGACGGTATTATCTATAAAGATAGAGTAATTAAAATGGTGAGATAAATGAGAATTGTTTTTATGGGAACTCCCGATTTTGCCGTTGGGTCACTTAATGCTTTGGTAAATGCGGGATATGAAATAGTTGGAGTGTTTACACAACCAGACAAGCCGCAAGGCAGAAAAATGGTACTGACACCGCCACCTGTAAAGGTTTATGCAGAACAACACGGTTTGACGGTATATCAGCCTACATCGGTTAAAACTGATGAGGCTTTTGAGTTATTAGAAAGTCTTAAACCTGATTTAATTGCAGTTGTTGCTTACGGTAAAATTTTACCCGAGCGTATTTTAACAATGTGTAAATACGGCTGTGTTAATGTTCATGCCTCGCTTTTGCCGAGACACAGAGGTGCTTCGCCGATACAATGGGCCATATATTGCGGTGATAAAAAGACCGGTGTAGCGACTCAACAAATGGACATCGGTGTTGATACGGGCGATATTTTACTTACAGCCGAAACTGAAATAACCGATACCGATACTTTTGAGACACTGCACGACCGCTTGGCACAAATCGGTGCTGACCTTCTTGTGAAAACTGTTGACGGTTTGGAAAAAGGCACAATTACACCGATTAAACAACCCGAAAAGGGTGTGTGCTATGCACCTATTATCAAAAAAGAAATGGGTTTTGTCGACTTTACAAAAACTGCTTTTGAAACAGATTGTTTAATTCGTGCATTTACACCTTGGCCGTCAGCACAGTTTATTTTCAACGGCAAAAGGGTTAAGATTTTGAAGGCAACTGTCGGTAACGGAACTTCTGCCGAAATCGGTACTGTTGTTGTTACTAAAAACGGTATTGAAGTTGCCTGCAAGGATAATACTTCACTTATTTTAGAGGAACTACAGCCCGAGGGCAAAGGAAGAATGACCGCCAAAGACCTTATTAACGGTTACGGTATTAAGGTTGGTACAAAGTTGTGAGCAGTGCAAGAAAAGTTGCGGTAAAGGTATTGTTGGAAGTAGAGCGTGAGGGTAGTTACTCAAATATTGCCGCTGACGTTGCTATAAAAGAGGCTAATTTAAATTCAAATGACTCAAAGCTTGCAAGTATGCTGATTTACGGCGTATTACAGCGTAAAATCACGCTCGATAAGGTTTTAAAAGATGTAGCGGGTAAGTGTTTTAGTAAAACTCATCCGTTTGTATTGTCGGTTTTGCGTGTGGGTGCTTATCAGCTGTTATTTATGGATAAAATACCTGAATCTGCCGCAGTGAATGAGTCGGTAAAGATTGTTAAATCCTCAAAACAGAATTTCGCCTCAGGATTTACAAATGCTGTACTTCGTAAAATTGCTAAATCCAAGAATGAAATATTAAAGGTAATCGAAGATAGCGACGATTTAAGCTTTAAATATTCTTGTTCAAATGAATTGGCCGAAAGTTTGATTAAAGATTACGGTATTGAATTGGCTCAAGGGTATTTAAAATCTTCGTTAGAGTCGCCAAAACTTTACTGCCGCAAAAACGATTTTGTTGATTATGAAGGTTTGTTTGAGGCCTTGACTGAAAAGGGAATAGAGTGCAAAGAAGCTTCGTTAGACGGTGCATTTACTTTAAAGGGTGCGGGCAGTGTAGAACGTTTGCCTGAATTTCGGGACGGTAAGTTTTTTGTGCAGGATTTGGCATCTCAAATTGCTATTTCTAATTTTGATATTAAAGACGGGATGAGCGTTTTGGATGTTTGTGCCGCACCTGGCGGTAAAAGTTTTACCGCTGCACAGTATGTCGGTAAAACCGGTAAAATTGTATCCTGTGACCTTTATGAAAAGCGTGCAGGATTGATTAAAAACGGTGCAAAACGACTTAATATCAATAATTTAACCGCTTTTCAGAATGATGCGACAGTGTATAACGAGCTTTTAGGACAGTTTGACCGAGTTTTATGCGACGTGCCTTGCTCTGGGTTTGGGGTTATTCGTCGTAAACCCGAGATTAAATATAAAAACCTTGACGAGTTTTCAGAATTAACTGAGATTCAACTTGAGATTTTAAAAACCTCAGTTAAATATTTAAAATCAGACGGTGAGATTATGTACTCGACCTGCACATTGCGTCATGTTGAAAACCGTGGGGTTGTTGATAAATTTTTGAGTGAAAACAATGATTTTTATATTGTTGTAGAACAGACTTTATTTCCGCAAATTAATGACAGTGACGGATTTTATTTTTGTGTTTTAAAGAGGAAAACGTGTGAGTAAAATTGACATTAAATCAATGTATTTGAGCGAGCTCCAGGAACTTATGGTTTCTTTAAAGCAACCTAAATTTAGGGCAGAGCAAATTTTTAAGTGGTTACAGTCGGGAGTGTCCGATTTTGACGAAATGACCAACATTCCGTCGAATTTACGCGTTACATTACAAGAAGGTTACTATATTGTAACCGCAAAAGTCAAAAAAAGACTTGAATCTTGTATAGATGATACTGTAAAATACTTATATGAAATGTACGATGGAGAGTATGTCGAATCGGTGGTTATGAAATATAACCACGGATATTCCATTTGCATTTCTACTCAGGTCGGTTGCCGTATGGGGTGTAGCTTTTGCGCCTCGGGGTTGCAGGGACTTAAAAGAAGTTTAACTGCTTCTGAGATGTTAGCACAAATCACGACCGCCGAACGTGACTTGAATATTAGGATTTCGAATGTCGTACTTATGGGTATGGGCGAGCCGATGGATAATCTTCAAAACGTAATAAGATTTTTAAAATTAGTTTCACACGAAAAGGGTCTTAATATAGGTCTAAGACACATATCGGTTTCAACTTCGGGTGTTGTAACGGGAATTTACCGTTTGGCTGAAGAAAATTTGCCGATTACACTTTCTATTTCACTTCATGCTCCAAACGATGAAATTCGAGATACAATGATGCGTGTCAATAAAAAGTGGAATGTTGCTACACTGATAAAAGCGTGTAAAGATTATATTAAAATCACCGGCCGTCGCATATCATTTGAATATGCGGTTGTTAGCGGTGTGAACGACAGTGATGAAAATGCCAAGGAATTAGCGAGGCTTTTAAAGGGGATGCTTTGCCACGTTAATTTAATACCGATAAATCCGGTTAAGGAAAATACTTATAAAAAACCGGAACGGAAAAGAATTGAGCATTTTTGCGAATTACTTAATAGCCTTGGTATAAATACCACTATAAGAAGAACGCTGGGGCAAGATATTGATGCTTCTTGCGGTCAACTTCGCGGTAAGGCATTAGAGGAGTAATTAATTATTATTTTAATGAATGGGGGTGCGGAAAATGTTTGTATCGGGTTATTCCGACAAGGGTATTGTGAGAAACAGCAACCAGGATGCTTTTCAGATTGGTATGACTGATGACGGTATATCTTGGGCTGTTGTTTGTGACGGTATGGGCGGAGCGAATAGCGGTGATATTGCAAGTAGACTTGCGGCTGACCATTTTTCCGCCGCCTTAAAAGCAGGACTCAGGCCTAATATGTCGGAGCATTCTATTATGAATTTGCTTCGTTCGGCGGTGGCTACTGCTAATATTCGTGTTTTTGATAAATCAAAAGAAAACACAGAATTTAACGGAATGGGTACTACAATCGTTGCAGTTTTAGTTATTGGCGGTACTGCATATTTTATTCATGCGGGTGATAGCCGTGCTTATATTCTATCCGGTGGTGAGTTTTTCCAAATTACCCGTGACCACTCAATTGTTCAATCAATGATTGAAGAGGGAAAGCTTACAGTTGAGGAGGCACGTGTGCACCCAAGAAAGAATGTAATTACAAGAGCTTTGGGTGTTGATGAATCTGTTGAACCTGAGTTTAATGTTTATGATTTAAATGAAGGTGATATGATTTTACTTTGTACTGACGGGTTGACGAATTTTGTTGACAGTGAGGACATTGTAAATATTCTTAAATCATCTTCAGACAGTAACCAAAAGGCAGAGCTTTTAGTACAAGAGGCTAATAAAAACGGCGGCGGAGATAATATTACCGCAGTTGTTTTTGAAAATAGATAATATTGTGACAAATGTGGCGTAATTATTATACGTCACGGTTTATTTTGACTAAGATTGGATGTTGATTATGGACAAATTTGTCGGTAAAAGACTTGACGGAAGGTATGAGATACGCGAGATAATCGGTGTAGGCGGTATGGCTGT
>JAZOQN010000035.1:0-4933 GCA_045656125.1 Acutalibacteraceae bacterium | reverse complement strand
CAAGACATAGAAAAACGCATCGAAATTTTGAAATCCAAACTCACCGCATTATCAGGCGGTGAAACAAAAACGGATACTAAATCGATACTCGAAAAGTATCGAAAAATTGACACTCTTACATTTGAGATTGCTGATGAATTTATAAGCAAAATCTTCATTGGAAAGCTCCAAAAGGGTGGCAAGAGAGAAATTAAAATCGAGTGGAAAATTTAGTGAAAATAACCACTCAAAATACGACAAATTATGCAAGAATACTAAAAAAGTATAGTATTGGCTAACTCAGCCCACGGCGGGTTTGACGGTGGGGCTGTTGCACATGATGGAACGGTTGAAAAGGACATCAATTTGCCAATTGCATTGAAGTTACAAGCTACATTAAATTTGTTAGGATATAATACGGTTATGGTTAGGACTGAAGATGTTGCAGTTAATGACGCCAACGATAAGGGCGTTTCGGCTAAGGTCAGCGATATAAAAAACCGTGTCGAAATGATGGAGCAGTATCCGAACGCAATTTTTGTGAGTATTCATATGAATAAATATCAGACTACTCAACCTTATGGGGCTCAGGTGTTTTATTCTAAAATTGGGGACTCTGAAATTTTAGCGAAATCAATACAAAATTCGATTGCAACTCGCATTCAAACTGACAACAAACGTGTTGTAAAACAGACTACAAAGGACATTTACCTGCTTTACCACGCAATTCTACCGAGTGTGATTGTAGAATGTGGCTTTTTAAGTAATCCTACTGATTTATCTAATTTAAAATCATCAGAATACCAATCAAAAATAGCTTTTTCTATTGCAGACGGAATAATAAAATATTATAAATCTTGAAAGATTTTAGGAGATTAAAATGGCAAAGTTAAAAACAAACTATATTTGTTCAAATTGCGGTTATGCATCGCCAAAGTGGTACGGTCAATGTCCGCAGTGCAAAGAGTGGAACACCTTAAATGAGGAAATTGAGTCCAAATCTAACCCAAATGTTGTGTCAAACTCTACAAAATCCCGTAACTTTTCGTCAGTTACTCCGGTTTCGGAGATTACAACCGACGATGAACTTCGTTATAAAACGGGAATAGGGGAGTTTGACCGTGTTTTAGGAGGAGGTCTTGTAAAAGGCTCGGTTGTGCTTTTATCTGGTGACCCGGGTATTGGTAAATCCACCTTACTTATGCAAGCATGCGGTACTTTTGCCAAAGATAAAAAGGTTTTGTATGTTTCGGGTGAGGAATCTGCAAAACAGTTGAAATTAAGAGCAGAGCGTCTTTCTGTTAACAGTACGTATTTATCCGTTATGACAGAAACCGATGTTGAAACTGTTTCTGAATACATTAAACTAAATAAGCCTGAAGTTGTTATGATTGACTCAATTCAGACTATGAATCATAATGAGATTCAGTCATCGCCCGGCAGTGTTACGCAAGTTAGAGAATGTACAAACCTCTTATTGAGGGTTGGTAAAGCACTCGACATACCAATAATAATTGTCGGTCACGTTAATAAAGACGGTGCAATAGCCGGTCCTAAGGTAATGGAGCATATTGTTGATGCAGTTTTATACTTTGAGGGTGAACGTAATTATGCTTATAGAATTTTACGTGCAGTAAAAAACCGTTTCGGCTCGACTAATGAAATTGGCGTTTTTGAGATGAATGATATTGGTTTGAGTGAGGTTGAAAATCCCTCGGCTGCGTTACTTTCAGAACGTAATATAAACGTTTCAGGTAACTGTATTTCCTGCGTTATGGAAGGTTCAAGACCGATTTTAGCCGAGGTGCAGAGTTTGGTTTCAACTTCGGGGTACGGTAACGCACGCAGAATGTCAACCGGATTTGATTTTAACCGTTTAAGTCTTTTGTTAGCAGTTTTGGAAAAACGCTTTGGTTATAGATTTTCAACTATGGATACATATTTGAATATAGTCGGTGGTTTAAAATTGGACGAGCCTGCTGCTGATTTGGCTGTTGCTTTGGCACTTGTTTCTGGGTTAACTGATAAGCCTGTGCCGGATGATGTTGTGGCAATTGGTGAAATCGGGCTTTCGGGTGAAGTTCGTTCGGTGTCACGCATTTCTGCACGTATTAGTGAAGCCGCACGCTTGGGATTCGGTCGTTGTATTGTTCCGCGTTCATGTTTAAAGCAGATTAAGGTGAAAAATGATATTGAGGTTATCGGTGTCAGAAATTTACACGAAGCAATTGCAAATATATTTTAATTTTATACATTATTAAACATAAAACAGTCGGTGAACATTGGGTTTATCGACTGTTTAATTGTATAAATATACTTAAATCACAAATATTACTTGCATTTTTATAAAAAGGGTGATATACTGACAATGTAAATTTAGTCGAAAGACTTTTGGAGGTTATTTTATGAAAAAAGTATTATCTTTAGTTCTTGCACTTGTTATGCTTTTAGGCGTTTGTGCATTGGTGGGTTGCGGTTCAAAAGACGATAACTCTCTTGTTATGGCTACTAACGCAGCTTTCCCTCCGTATGAAATGTATGAGGGTGAAAAAATTGTCGGTATTGATGCTGATATTGCTGAAGCAATCGCTAATAAGCTCGGTATGGAACTTGTAATCAAGGACATTGAGTTTGACTCTATCGTTGCCGGTGTTTCCAGCGGAAAATATGACATCGGTATGGCAGGTATGACTGTTACTAAAGACAGATTAAAGAGTGTTAACTTCACCAACTCTTATGCTAAAGGCGTTCAGTCTGTTATCGTTCCTGAGAACAGTCCATATACTTCATATGAGGATTTTTATACCGGTTTTGATGCGGACGAAAACCCCATCGCTGTAAAAGATGGTATTAAGATTGGTGTTCAAATGGGTACTACCGGTGATATTTATTGTTCTTCTGACCCGAAAGATTGGGGCTTCGGTAAAGACAAAGTTGCTCAGTATAACACCGGTGCCGATGCTGTCCAGGCACTTGTTACCGGCAAAGTTACCGCTGTTATTATTGATAACGAGCCTGCTAAAGCATTTGTAAAAGCAAATCCCGGTCTTAAGATTTTGGAAGGTGCATTTGTTGAAGAAGATTATGCTATTTGCCTTTCTAAAAAGAACACTGACCTTTTAAATAAGATTAACAAGGCATTGGATGAACTTACCGCTGACGGTACTATCAAGCGTATCGTTGATAAGTATATTCCTGCTGAAGTTGTTGACGAGAAATAATTGAATTTAGATTTACGCTTTTTAAAAGGGCGGTAGTAATACCGTCCTTTTAAAGTGTTTATAGAGTTTGATTTTCGTGACATTAAGGAGTTTGTATGGATTGGTTTAATGATTTAAAGGAGCAGTTTATTCTCAATTTTTTGGATGATAACCGTTGGGAATTTTTGCTTCAGGGCTTCTTGAATACTATTATCATTACTTTGGTTTCAGCTGTAATTGGTGTTTTGATTGGTATAATAGTTGCAACAGTTAGAACCACATTTGATAATAATATTGAAACCTTAAAAAAGAATAAAGGTATTAAATATTATATTTTTGCCTTTGTTAACGGATTTTGTAAGCTATATTTAACAATTTTCCGTGGTACGCCGGTTATTGTTCAATTGTTGATAATGTATTTTATCATTTTTGCGACTTCTGATAATGGACTTATGGTTGCTATGCTTGCATTCGGTATCAATTCCGGAGCTTACGTTGCAGAAATTTTCCGTGGCGGTATTATGTCAATTGACAAAGGTCAGCTCGAAGCAGGGCGTTCACTTGGCTTTAGCTACTTTAAAGCAATGACAGTTGTAGTTTTACCACAGGCTGTTAAAAATGTATTACCGACCCTTTTGAATGAGTTTATAGCTCTTTTGAAAGAAACTTCGGTCGCAGGATATGTCGGTATTATGGACTTAACCAAGGCAGGAAATAATATCAGAAACCATACATATTCAGCCTTTATGCCTTTAATCGCAGTTGCACTTATTTACTTAACTTTGGTTGTTTTACTAACTTGGCTTGTAGGCAAAATTGAAAGGAGGCTGCGTAAGAGTGAGCACTGATACAATAATTCGTGTTGAGAATTTGCAGAAATCCTTTGGTAAAGTCAATGTTTTGAAGGGCGTTAATGCCGAAATTAAAAAGGGTGACGTTATGGTGGTTATCGGACCTTCAGGTTCGGGTAAATCAACCTTTTTGCGTTGCTTAAACCGTCTTGAAGAGCCTTCAGGTGGACATATTAATTTTAACGGCGTTGATATTACTGACAAAAAGTGTAATATTAATGTTCACCGTCAAAAGATGGGTATGGTTTTCCAGCAGTTTAACCTTTTCCCGCATATGACTGTTTTAAGAAATATGACAGTTGGACCTATGAAACTGCTTGGTAAATCCAAAGAAGAAGCCGAACAAAAAGCAATGGCTTTGCTTGAAAGAGTTGGTCTTGCCGACCGTGCTGACGCATATCCCTCACAACTTTCCGGCGGTCAGAAACAGAGAATTGCCATTGTTCGTGCATTGTGTATGGACCCTGAGGTTTTGCTTTTTGACGAGCCGACATCCGCACTTGACCCTGAAATGGTCGGTGAGGTTTTAGAGGTTATGAAAGAACTTGCCCGTGAGGGAATGACTATGGTGGTTGTAACTCACGAAATGGGCTTTGCAAAAGAAGTCGGTACCGAAGTTGTGTTTATCGATGAGGGTATTATCATCGAACAAGCACCGCCTGAAGAGTTTTTCAAAAACCCAAAAAACCCAAGATTGCGTGATTTCTTATCAAAAGTATTATAAATTACTAAACCGGAGCCTAATTTTAGGTTCCGGTTTTTCATACTTTAGAATATTATACACGCGGTATTGTGACTGCTTCGACGAACCCTGCGGGTTCAAATCTAATATATAACAAAAAATCCGAAAATACCAAAAGGTATTCTCGGATTTTGGTGAGCTATCGGGGATTCGAACCCCGG
>JAZOQN010000034.1:0-3140 GCA_045656125.1 Acutalibacteraceae bacterium | reverse complement strand
TTGCAAGTTCCTTGTAAGTGGCAGGCTGGATAGCAGTACCTGTACGGCTCGGAACATTGTAAAGAATAATCGGAGTTTTTACACGGTCAGCAACATAGTTATAGTGATTGATAAGACCGTTTTGTGATGTTTTATTATAATACGGTGTAACCATAAGTAATCCGTCAACACCAATTGATTCAGCATGCTGTGATAACTGTGCAGCATACATAGTGTCGTTAGAACCTGTACCTGCAATAATCGGAACACGCTTGTTAGCAACCTTAACTGCTTCCTCTAAAACACGGCAGTGTTCGTCATTGTCTAATGTAGACGATTCACCGGTTGTACCGCAGATAACAAGTGCGTCAACTCCGCCGTCAATCTGTTCGTTGATAAGTTCGCGGAGTCTCGGATAATTTACCGAGCAATCGTCGTTAAACGGTGTTACAAGAGCGGTTGCACATCCTGTAAAAATTCTCTTTTTCATTAAAATAACTCCAATCAATAGTTAAGATGAAATTGAATCAAATTAATCAAAATAGCCCTTTGCAGCAAGTAATTCAGCAAGTAAAACACCGCCGCCTGCGGCACCTCTTAATGTGTTGTGAGAGAGGCAAACAAACTTATAGTCATACTGAGTATCTTCTCTCAAACGGCCGACAGAAATTGCCATACCGCCGTCGAGGTCACGCTGTAACTTAGTCTGAGGCATATTGTCTTCGGTAAAGTAATGAATAAACTGCTTGGGTGCACTGGGGAGGTCTAATTCCTGAGCAGTGCCGCGGAATGCTTCCCATTTTGCAATAATTTCATCTTTAGAGGGTTTCTTATTAAATCTAACGAAAACTGCTGCCATGTGACCGTCAGAAACGGGAACACGTAAGCATTGAGCGGTGAAGTGAGGTTTTTCGGCATTAACGATAACACCGTTTTCAACTTTACCCCAGATTTTCAAAGGCTCCTGCTCACTCTTTTCTTCCTCTCCGCCGATATAGGGAATAACGTTATCAACGATTTCAGGGAATGTCTCAAATGTTTTACCTGCACCGGAAATTGCCTGATATGTGCAAACTAATGCATCCTCAACACCGTAATCTTTGTCAAGAGGGAAAAGTGCGGGAACATAGCTTTGTAATGAGCAGTTAGATTTTACTGCGATAAATCCACGTTTTGTACCAAGACGCATTTTCTGGTCAGCGATTACTTCAATATGGTCCGCATTAAGCTCGGGAATTACCATCGGAACGTCAGGAGTATGTCTGTGAGCGCTGTTATTGGAAATAACTGGACACTCGTGTTTAGCATAAGCTTCCTCAAGAGCCTTGATTTCGTCCTTTTTCATATTAACTGCACAGAAAACAAAATCAACTTCTTTAGCGATTTTTTCAATATCTTCCTCAGCATTCATAATAACCATATTTTTCATAGACTCAGGAATAGGAGTTTTCATGGCCCAACGGTCGCCAACACATTCAATATATGTTTTACCGGCACTTCTACCGCTTGCGGCTAAAACCTTAACGTTAAACCAAGGATGGTTTTCGAGTAAGGTTGCAAAACGCTGACCGACCATACCGGTAGCACCGATAATACCTACATTATACTTTTTCATTATGTATCACCCTAAATTAAAAATTGATGTTGATTATTTCGCACATTTGCTCTATAATAACTTTATTATAAAATTATACATTTTCCTATGTTGTTTGTCAAACATATTTTACGCAAAAATAGTCTTTTTGTGCATATTCGGAGTGAATTATGAAAAAATCGGAATTTTATTATGAATTACCACAAAATTTAATAGCCCAAACACCCGTTGAACCGCGTACTTCGTCTAGGCTTTTGGCAATAAACCGTCAAAATAATAGTTACGAGGACAAGACTTTTACAGATGTTTTGGATTATTTAAAATCTGGTGATTGCCTTATCTTAAATGACACCCGCGTTTTGCCTGCACGAATTTTTGGTACACGCAAGGATACCGGCTCGGTTGTGGAGTTTGTTTTGCTTAAAGAAAAGGGAAATATGATTTGGGAATGTTTAGCAGGTCCCGGTAAAAAGGCTAAACCAGGTAAGGTATTTAATTTTAGCGATGAGTTATCCTGCGAAGTTAAAGATGTCACGCCTGAAGGCAACCGTATTGTTGAATTTAAGTGTGACGGTGTTTTTTATGATGTTTTGGATAGAGTCGGTCAGATGCCGTTACCGCCGTATATTACTGAAAAACTAAACGATAAAGAGCGTTATCAAACTGTTTATTCCAAAGAGTTAGGTTCGGCTGCAGCGCCGACCGCAGGACTGCATTTCACAACCGAATTTATGGATAAAATAAGAGAAAAAGGCATTAAAATTGGCTTTGTTACACTGCACGTTGGTTTGGGTACATTCAGACCCGTAAAGGTTGATGAAATAACCGACCATAAGATGCATTCCGAACATTATTTTATCTCGCAAGAAACTGCTGATTTAATCAATGAAACAAAGCGTAGCGGCGGTAGGGTAATATGTGTAGGTACAACATCATGCAGAACGCTTGAAAGTGCCGCTGTTAAGGGCGAAATAACAGAATGTTCTGACGATACCGAAATTTTTATTTACCCGGGTTATAAATTCAAATGTATGGATGGTTTAATTACAAATTTCCATCTTCCTGAAAGCACTTTAATAATGCTTGTCAGTGCATTTGCGGGGTATGATTTAACGATGGATGCTTACCGTCATGCCGTAGAGGAAAAATACCGCTTTTTCTCGTTTGGTGACGCGATGCTTATTGTATAAGTGAAAAAGGAATAATGAAAAATGAAGGAAGCTTTTTGCTTGTGCAAAAAGCAAAAATTAAAAGCTAAAAGGTAAAACGTGTATGAAAATTCTCGGAGTAGACTACGGAGACAAAAGAACGGGGCTTGCTCGCTCGGACGAGACGGGATTTTTGGCATCCGGCATAGGATATATCTCCCCCGGCGGCATGAAAAGCACGGCGGAAGCGGTGGCAGAGGCGGCGGTTGAAAACGGATGCTCAAAGATAGTCGTGGGGCTTCCCAAAAATATGGACGGAAGCGAAGGCTGGCGCGCCGAGACGGTGCGCGCGTTTGCCGAGATTCTCACAACACTTACCGAGTGTGAGATAATACTGTATGACGAGCGGCTCTCTACCA
>JAZOQN010000033.1:0-8226 GCA_045656125.1 Acutalibacteraceae bacterium | reverse complement strand
AGGCTTTGACCCCGTATACGGTGCGAGACCGCTTCGCCGTGCAATTCAAAGTAAAATTGAGGATGTTTTGAGTGAAAAAATTCTTGATGGAAGTATTAAAAACGGTGATAAAGTGATTTGTGAATTCAATGACAATGAGTTTGAATTTTCAAAAGAATAACAAGGGGACAAACTGAACTTACTAAAAGCCATCTTCATACAATGTGGTATGGAGGTGGCTTTGTGATTTCTCTACTGATTCTCAACAAAATGTTTGACAGTTCAGAGTGCGTAAATAATGATATTATGCGGGAATTATGTGATATTTACATTCCGTTTTTGATGGGAACGTTGCGGTATAATGGTATTAAATGTGAGTGTTTAGATGTTGCCGAACCGATAAACGAATATGTATTTTTAGGGAAAAATCGCGATAATTTGATTTATGTACCGTCATTTTCCTGCGATAAAAAAGCAAAAACGGATATTTCATTTATTTATACGGATTCTGTTCTGCCACAAAGTCCTGCATTTGGTGTTGCAACGAAACTACGCTCATTAAGAGAACGCGAAACAGAAAAAATTGTTTTTATTAATCAGTTGCTAGGAAATAATATTTTAAAGGACTGTTCGCCAATTATTGTTGATAATATGCGGTTTTTGAACACAGAAGCAACATGTGTTTTAAGAGAAAACATCTTTAAAAATGCTGTTTTGACAGCACGGGCAATTTCAGAGTACTACGGTATCATATTTATTGAACCTTTTTAAGATTTTCGATTAAATTATCCTTGAATTATGTCACAATAGGTGGTATAATCAATATGTATAATTATGCTTATTTTGTGGAATGATAATTAAAACTTGAAATTTGGAGTTTTAATATGTCAATACAAAATAACAACGATAATAATAACAATCAACAGAATAATAACGATAATATGTGGGACCAAATAAGGCAGACCGGTTCGGTAACTCCCGATGGGGGAAAGCACTGTATACATTGCCTGACCGTTATCGGACAAATTGAAGGTCACGGTGTTTTACCGCCGGACGCTAAAACCACTAAATATGAACATGTCATTCCACAACTTGTATCAGTTGAAGAAGACCCGAAGATTGAGGGTATGATGATTATTCTCAATACAGTTGGCGGTGATGTTGAGGCAGGACTCGCATTGGCTGAACTAATCAGCGGTATGAGTAAGCCTACTGTATCGTTGGTTTTGGGCGGAGGCCATTCTATAGGAGTGCCGTTAGCAGTATCCGCAAAAAAGTCTTTTATTGTGCCGAGTGCCACTATGACAATTCATCCTGTTCGTACCAACGGCTTGGTTTTGGGCGTTGAACAAACGTTGCATTACTTTGAGCGTATGCAAAAAAGGATTTCGGATTTTGTGGTTAAAAATTCGAATATAACAGCCGAAAAATTTGAAAAGTTTATGCTTAATACTGATGAACTTGCAACCGATATGGGTAGTGTTTTAGACGGTGAAATGGCGGTGCAGTGCGGTTTGATTGATGAGATAGGTAGTCTTTCAAGCGTCATAAACGAGTTGTATGAAATGATAGAACAATAATTACGGCGTGTTATACGCCGATTACATATTTTTGAAGTGCTAAAAGGAGATTAAAAATGGCGAAGTACAAATCTAAAAGCAAGAATAAAAATTCTAACAATTCAAAAAAGGTGACAGAAAGAAACGCAAGTAGCTCAGCTGCTAAAAGAAATACGGTTTCAGTATTGCTTTTTACATTGTCGGTATTATTTTTTCTGGCCGCAATAATTAAAGGTTCGGCAGGATGGACTGTCATACATAACTTTGTTTTAGGATTGTTTGGATTTTTTGGATATGTTGTACCTGTCCTTATGGGTGTTATAGCTGTGTATCTTGCGTTAGACCGTTTACATGGTAAACCTCTTGTCAGAATTATTGAAATTTCAATTTTATTGTTTTTGGTTTCAACATTTGTACACATTATCGGTATCGCGAATAATCCGGATGTTGATGCATATTCTAAAGCATTTGCAGCTTCTTACGGTGCAGGGTTTACATCTACTGGTGTTTTTGGTGCACTTTTAGGTTATCCTATGTATTTATGGCTTGGCAATCCGGGTGCTTGGATTGTAACTGCTTTGTTGATTTTTGCAACTGTTATGCTTATGACCGGAACAACTCTTATTGCGTTGTACAAAGCGTTAAGCAAACCGGTTAAAAAGATTGAGGAGGTTGCAGAAACTGCGTTTGAACATCGTAATGAAAAAAAAGCAGTGAATGTTGATATACCTCTTGACGGTGAAACAAATGAAGAACCCGAAGATGAATTGACAATTGAAGAGCAAAAGGAAAATGTCATAAAAAAATATCGAGATTTGGATAATGACTCTATGACTGTTGATATCCGTTCAAGCTCTAAAAAGCAAAGCGGTAAGGCTTTATCGGCTTCAAAGCCTGATATTGACGTTACTGCTAACGCTATTTCTGAGCGTGCAGACGAATTTATGCCTGATGACGATGATGAAAACAGAAGCAGTGAAGTTTCTGATATTATTGATAAGGTTAACAGTGATGCTGATACGAAAACCGGAAAAATTGATTTCAAGGTGCCTGAAGGCAGTGCTGTGTCATTTGATACCGGTGTTCAGGAATATAAATTTCCTCCTGTTTCTCTTTTGTCAGAGCCTTCAATCGAAAGTACAAAGAATATTACTGCAGAATTAGAGTCAACCGCAACCTTGCTTGTTGATACTTTACGTAGTTTCGGTGTTGAGTCAAGAATTATTAATATAAGCCGTGGTCCATCTGTAACCCGTTATGAGTTACAGCCTGCCGCAGGTGTTAAAATAAGCAAAATCACAAATTTATCCAATGATATTGCACTTAATTTGGCAACGGCAGGTGTACGTATCGAAGCACCTATTCCTAATAAGCCTGCAGTTGGTATTGAGGTACCAAATAAGATTAACAGTATTGTTAAAATTCGTGAAATTATCGATTCTCAAGCCTTCTCTTCTGCAAAGAGTAAACTTTCGTTTGCTTTGGGTAAGGATATTTCCGGTGAGCAGAGAGTTGCTGATATTGCTAAAATGCCTCACGGACTTATCGCAGGTGCAACCGGCTCAGGTAAGTCTGTATGTATTAACTCGATTATTATGAGTATTCTTTTTAAGGCTACTCCTGAAGAAGTTAAATTATTGCTGATTGACCCGAAGGTTGTAGAATTAGGTATTTATAACGGTATCCCTCATTTGATAGTTCCGGTTGTTACTGACCCAAGAAAAGCATCAGGTGCTTTGGGTTGGGCAGTTATGGAGATGGAAAAAAGATATAAACTTTTTGCTGAAAATGATGTAAGAAACCTTGTTGGTTATAATGAATTGGCAGAAAAACGTGACGATTTAATGAAGATGCCACAGATTGTCATTATAATTGATGAGTTGGCTGACCTTATGATGACTGCACCTGGAGAAGTTGAAGATTCTATTTGCCGTTTGGCTCAAAAAGCACGTGCTGCAGGTATGCATTTAATAGTTGCAACTCAACGTCCGTCGGTTGATGTTGTTACCGGTTTAATTAAAGCTAACATTCCCACTCGTGTCGCATTTGCGGTTTCATCTCAGGTTGATAGTAAAACAATTATTGACATCGGCGGAGCTGAAAAATTGATGGGTAAGGGTGATATGTTGTTCTACCCAACCGGTGCTATTAAGCCTGAGCGTATTCAAGGTTGTTTCGTTAGCGACAATGAGGTTGAAAAGGTTGTTCAGTTCTTAAAATCAGACCATAGAAACGAATATGACGAAGACGTTATTAATGAAATTGAACGACAGGCGGCCAAAGAAAAGGCTGCGAAGAGCGGTTTGCCTGAAGACGCCGTTCAGGATGACGAAGACCCAATGCTTGACGATGCTATTATGTGCGTTGTTGAGTTGGGACAAGCATCGACTTCGCTTTTGCAAAGAAAATTGCGTTTGGGTTATGCCCGCGCCGCGAGACTTGTTGATATGATGGAAGAACGCGGAGTTGTTGGACCTTATGAGGGTTCTAAACCCCGTCAGGTATTGATTACTAAAGAACAGTTATTAGAGCAAAGGGCAGGTAGCAGTGACGGTGAATAACGGATTTCTACCTATTTCAAAAGAAGATATGCTGAATAGAGGTTGGACAGATGTTGACTTTTGCATCGTTACGGGCGATGCATACGTCGACCATCCTTCCTTTGGCACTGCAATTATTTCAAGAGTTTTGGAGTCGGCGGGGTATAGAGTTGGTATTATTTCCCAGCCCAACTGGAAAAACGAACAAAGCATAACCGAGTTTGGTAGACCCAGACTCGGATTTATGGTTAATTCGGGTAATATTGACTCGATGGTTGCACATTATACTGCCGCCAAGAAAAAACGGAGTGAAGATATGTATTCTCCCGGTGCTAAGGCAGGTTTAAGACCTGACCGTGCAGTTACGGTTTACTCCAAACTTATTCGCAAGGTTTACGGTGACATTCCGCTGATTATAGGCGGCGTGGAGGCTTCTCTACGCCGTTTTGCTCATTATGACTATTGGGCAGATGCGGTATATCCTTCGATTTTGATTGATTCTGATGCTGACATGTTGAGCTTCGGTATGGGTGAATTACAGACCAAAATTATTGCTGACCGATTAAATAATGGAGAAAACATTAAAGATTTGACCGATATTGACGGTACTGCATTTGTCACTGACAGTGTTGTCGGTATTAATGCACTGACGGTTCCGTCTTTTGAGGAATGTAAAACCAATAAACGTCAGTATGCAATAGCTTGCCGTGTTCAGTATGATGAGCAAGATGCTGTCAGAGGCAAACGTATTGTTCAAAAGCACGGTGACAGATATGTTGTGCAAAATAAACCGATGAGAGTGCTTACAACGGCTGAATTGGATGAGGTTTATGCTTTGCCGTACCAAAGATACTACCACCCGAAGTACGAAGAACTTGGTGGTGTGCCTGCTATAAAAGAGGTTGAGTTTTCGGTCACTCATAACCGTGGTTGCTTTGGTGCTTGTAACTTCTGCTCAATTGCTTATCACCAAGGAAGACAGATTGCAGTAAGAAGTGAAGAGTCAATATTAAAAGAGGTTGAATCACTTACAAAAAACCCACATTTTAAGGGTTATATTCACGATGTTGGCGGTCCTACAGCAAATTTCCGCCAAGTTTCGTGTCAAAAGCAGTTAGAGCATGGACTTTGTAAGGGTAAAAAATGCTTAGCACCGACAGTTTGTAAAAATTTAGAATGTGACCACACCGAATACCTTAATATGTTACGTAAAATCCGCTCTGTAAAGGGCGTTAAAAAGGTGTTTATCCGTTCAGGTATCCGATTTGACTATCTTTTACAAGATAAAAATGATGATTTTTTCCGTGAATTAGTCGAGCATCACGTCAGCGGACAGTTAAAGGTTGCACCTGAACATTGCAGTGACAGTGTGCTTGACAAAATGGGTAAACCGCATATTGAAACCTACCGGAAATTTGTTAATAAGTTTTATAGAATCACAAAGCAGGTGGGTAAAGAACAATATTTGGTACCTTACTTAATGTCAAGCCACCCCGGATGTAAAATGAGTGATGCTATTGAATTGGCGTTGTTTTTGAAACAAAATAAAATGCGTCCTGAACAGGTGCAGGATTTTTATCCAACTCCCGGTACGATTTCAACTTGTATGTATTATACCGAGCTTGACCCATATACGTTAGAACACGTTTTCGTGCCGAAAACACCTTCACAAAAGGCAGAACAAAGGGCGTTGTTGCAGTATTTCAAGCCCGAAAACAAGCCGATTGTTTTAAAAGCTTTAAAAGATTGCAGTCGTACCGATTTAATCGGTGTGGGCGATAATTGTCTTATAAATGCACCAAATTTTATGGGAAATAAGACAGTCCAAAATTATCAAAAAAATCGCAATAATAAAACATTAAAGAATAAAACAAAAACAGCCCCCAAACCATTTAAAGCAAAGGGTCGTTGGGACGGAAAATGATATGTAGGGAAGGAGTTTTCCTCCCCGAGAACGACTTCACTATTGTAGTTTAGTCTGCTCCGCCGACCATCGGTGTATGAATATCGTTGTCACCGGCTTCGGTTGTGTCGCGGAATAAAAGCGAGATACACCATACGCCGGCAAGTGCTACTAATGTGTAGACAATACGGCACAAGAGAGCATCTTGACCTCCGAAAATCCAAGCGACAAGGACAAACTGGAACAAACCGATACTACCCCAGTTAAGTCCGCCAATAATTAAAAGAATTAAGCAAATTTTATCAAACATTTTTTTCACTCCTTTTCGCTTTTATTTTTGACAGATATCTTAACTTTATTCAAAGGAATTTTTTATGAAAAAGAACGATTTAGTGAATTTAGAAATAATTGATACAACTTTACAAGGTGCCGGTGTTGGCAAAGCTGACGGTTTAACCGTTTTTGTTGATTCTGCCGTCACGGGTGACATTGTCGTTGCGCATATTTTAAAGGTTAAACAGAATTGTGCTTTTGCTAAAATTCACGAAATTATTAAACCCTCAAAAGACAGAATTGAAAATACCTGCAAAAGCTTTCCACAGTGTGGAGGTTGCTCGTTCAGGCATATTGATTATAAAAAAGAACTTTTGATTAAAGAAAATAACGTTAAAAATAATTTAAAACGTATAGGTACAGTTGAGCCCGAGTTTGAGCCAATTTTGGGTTTATCGGAGTCAGGCTACCGAAACAAAGCACAGTATCCAGTGTCTAAGGAAAAAGGTGAGGTTAAAATTGGCTTCTTCGCAGGCCACAGTCACAGAGTTGTGTCTTGTGAAAACTGTGCACTTCAACCGCCCGAATTTTCCGAGGCTGTGTTAAGATTTAAAGAATTTTTAATTGAAAATAACATTTCGATTTACGACGAAACCGAGCATAAAGGACTTGTCCGTCACATTTATTTCCGTAAGGCTGTTGTGACGGGTGAAATTATGGTTTGTTTGTGTTTAAATGGCTTCAAATTGCCCTTTAAGGATAAATTTATTAATGCAATGCAATCGGTGTTTGGTGACAACTTAAAGTCTGTTGTGTTGAATTTTAATACTGAAAAGACCAATGTTATTATGGGTGAAAAGTGTGAAACTATTTACGGTGACGGATATATCACCGATGTTCTTTGTGGTATAAAAATCCGTATATCACCCTTATCTTTTTATCAGGTTAATCACGATATGGCGGAAAAGTTGTACGAAAAAGCCAAAGAATATGCCGAGCCAATCGGTAAAACAGTGCTTGACTTATATTGTGGTGCCGGTACAATTGGACTTTCAATGGCAAAAGTGTGTAAAGAAATAATCGGTGTTGAGATTATTCCTGAAGCAATTGAAGATGCAAAATTTAATGCTAAACTAAATAATATTGATAACGCAGAATTTATGTGCGGAGACGCGGCAAAAGCTGCAGCAGAGTTTGCTAAAAAAGGAATAAATCCTGATGTTGTAATTGTCGACCCGCCAAGAAAAGGTTGTGACGGTGAATTAATTAAAACAATTGCTGAGGATTTTAAACCCGAACGTGTGGTTTACGTTTCCTGCGACCCTGCAACGCTCGCTCGCGATTGTAAAATTTTTAAGAGTTTCGGATATAACACCACAAAAGCCGCTACGTTTGATATGTTCCCAAGAACGGGACATGTGGAGACGGTTGCTCTTTTGTCCCAACGCCGACCTGACGAACATATCGACATAACAATCGACCTTACAGAGTTTGATACAACTGCCGCCGAGCTTAAAGCTACGTATCCGGAAATCAAAGAATACGTGCTTAACAAATTTGGGCTTAAAGTATCTTCGCTATATATATCGCAAGTTAAAACCAAATGCGGTATTATAGAAAGAGAAAACTATAATAAGGGAAAAGCAGGCCATAGAGTTCCGCAGTGCCCTAAAGAAAAAGAAGATGCGATTATGGATGCATTAAAGCATTTCAAAATGATTTAGAAGACTAAGCAGTAAAAAATGAGAAGACGCATCGTACATTTTAATGGTACGAGTATTGCGGGCAAGAGAATTGAGAGAAGTTTAATCTTCTCTCTTTTTCTTTTTATATCCGTACATTCGACTATAACACCTTCTTTAAGTACAATTATTGTAGAAACTTAAAGGAGGTTATTTTTATGGGTAAGTTTATTGAAGGATTCTATTACGGCAACCTTGATCCACAGGCTCGTAGCACCAAAGAAAACAAG
>JAZOQN010000032.1:0-3117 GCA_045656125.1 Acutalibacteraceae bacterium | reverse complement strand
CATCTTCACTGTGACAGAAGATGCAAGCCGGTTCATACTTTTTCAAAATGATTGCATCTTCTTCGGCATAAAGCTCAAGTAAACCGCCGTTTTCTTTGACTCCAAACTTATCGCGAATTTCTGCAGGGATAACGATTCTTCCTAATTTGTCAACATTTCTGACAATTCCGGTTGCCTTCATAAATAATCACCTCATAAAATTCTAATATAAAGTAATTATACAAATTAAAACCTGATTAGTCAACAAAAATTGACATAATATGCTATATTTCTATATAATTGCAATTTATTTATGTGTAACATTACAAAAAATGCCTGCTTAGAATTTCTAAGCAGGCATTATAGTTTAAGATGATTATTTAATAAGGCTTTTGCCGTCCATTTCAGCCGGTTGTTCTAATCCTAAAATATCGAGGATTGTCGGAGAAATGTCGCAAAGCTTACCGCCCTCACGAAGCTCACAGTCGTAACCCACAACACTGAACGGAACGGGGTTGGTGGTGTGTGCGGTGAAGGGTGAGCCATCGGTATCGGTCATTCTGTCGGCATTACCGTGGTCGGCAGTAATCAGTACGATACCGCCCATAGATTTTGTAGCCTCACAAACTCTGCCAACGCAGGTGTCAACAGTTTCAACTGCCTTTACAGCAGCAGGGAATACACCGGTGTGACCAACCATATCGCAGTTTGCAAAGTTTAAAATAATAACGTCATACTTGCCTGATTTAATAGCCTCACAAACCTTGTCACATACAGGCTCAGCACTCATTTCGGGCTGCATATCATAGGTCGCAACAGAAGGGGATTTAACAAGAATTCTGTCCTCACCCTCATATTCGTCCTCTTTACCGCCGTTGAAGAAGAATGTTACGTGAGCATACTTCTCGGTTTCGGCAATTCTAAGCTGAGTTAAACCTTTTTTAGAAAGGTACTCACCGAGAGTGTTAACCAAAGTCTGCGGTTTAAATGCAATATGAACGTTAGGCATGGTTGCATCATATTGAGTCATACAAACATAGTAAACTTGCTTTCTGCCGCCTTTACGCTCGAATCCGTTCAAATCGTCATCAACAAATGTGCGGGTGATTTCACGTGCACGGTCAGGACGGAAGTTAAAGAATACAACACTATCACCGTCGGCTATAGCTTTACCGCCTGCAATAACGGTAGGAATAACAAATTCGTCAGTTAAATTTTTGCCGTCCTCGTCAACGGTTTCATAAGACTTTTTGATAGCCTCAACAGCATTGTCAGCCATAATACCGTCACCCAAAACTGCGGCGTTGTAGAACTTTTCAACACGGTCCCAACGGTTATCGCGGTCCATACCATAGTAACGTCCGGAAATTGTAGAAATCTTACCAATGCCGATGTCAGCCATTTTCTGCTGAAGCTGGGCGACAAAATCAGCACCCGAAGCAGGGGGAACGTCACGTCCGTCCAAAAGGGCGTGCACATAAACCTCAGTAAGACCGAAAACCTTTGCCATCTCAATCAAAGAATAAAGATGTTCAATGTGGCTGTGAACACCGCCGTCGGAAAGAAGTCCCATAAAATGCAAAGCAGAGTGGTTCTTCTTGCAGTTTTCGATAGCACCTAAAAGTGCTTCATTGTGAGGGAGTTCACCGTCTTTTGCGGCCTTGGTAATACGTGTTAATTCCTGATAAACAACGCGGCCTGCACCGATGTTAGTGTGACCGACCTCGGAGTTGCCCATCTGTCCGTCAGGCAAACCGACGTCCATACCGGAAGCACCGATTTGAGTAGTCGGGCATTCCTTGAAAATTTTATCAAGGCAGGGGGTTTTGGCTGTGTGAATGGCGTTGCCATTCTTATCCGGGTCAAAACCAAAACCGTCCATAATTGTTAAAACAATAGGCTTTTTCATTAATATACCTCTAATTTATTTAAAAATTATTTGCTTGCAGCCTTTACGATAATCGAGAAATCTTCAGCTTTTAAGGAAGCACCACCGATAAGACCGCCGTCAACATTTGTCTTTGCAACAAGCTCGTCAGCGTTTTTAGCGTTCATAGAACCGCCGTACTGAATGGTAACGGTCTCAGCAACATCTTTGCCGTAAACTTCAGCAATAGCTTCACGAACAAAGCCGTTGCCTTCATCAGCCTGGTCAGCAGTAGCAGTAACACCGGTACCGATAGCCCAAACCGGCTCGTAAGCGATAATAACGTTCTTTAACTGTTCAGCGGTAACGTTGGTTAATGCCATCTTAGTCTGGAATTTTAAAAGAGTTTCGGTGTAACCGAGTTCTCTCTGCTCCAAAGTTTCACCAACGCAAACGATAGCGGTTAAACCTGCATTCAAAGCTGCAAGTGTACGAAGGTTAACAGTCTGGTCGGTTTCACCGAAGTACTGTCTACGCTCACTGTGGCCGATAACAACGTATTTTACACCGGATTCTACAAGCATTTCTGCAGAAATTTCACCGGTGTAAGCACCAGAAGCCTTGAAGTGAACGTTCTCTGCACCGATTTCGATGTTAGAGCCTTTAGCAGCCTCAACAGCAGCAGGAATGTCAATAAAAGGAACGCAAAGTACAACCTTGCAATCAGCACCTGCTACAAGGGGTTTCATCTCGTTGATGAGAGCAGTAGTCTCAGCGGGAGTCTTGTTCATTTTCCAGTTGCCGGCGATAACGGCATTTCTTAAAGTCTTATTCATTATTTTTTCCTCCAAAGTGTGAATTTTATACTATGTCTTTACATACAAACTGCGGCACAAGACATTCCTCGTGCCGCGGTTTAAAGTTTTAGTGATACTTACTTATCGTTAACAGCTGCAATACCGGGAAGTTCCTTACCCTCAAGGAACTCAAGCGAAGCACCGCCACCGGTAGAGATGTGGCTCATCTTAGGACCGAAGCCCAAGGTGTTAACAGCAGCTGCAGAGTCACCGCCACCGATGATAGTGGTTGCATCGGTTTCAGCCAAGGATTTAGCAACAGCGATAGTACCCTTTGCAAGAGTCGGGTTTTCAAATACGCCCATAGGTCCGTTCCAGACACCAGTTTTAGCAGTCTTTACAGCCTCTGCAAACATTTCAGCAGTTTTAGTGCCAATGTCAAGACCCATAGAGTCTGCAGGAATCTTATCTGCA
>JAZOQN010000031.1:0-5111 GCA_045656125.1 Acutalibacteraceae bacterium | reverse complement strand
ACCGCTTGGCCTCCGACTTAAATAAATACGGTTAAGGTCTGTGATTTCCAACTCTCCTCGTTTTGAAGGTTTAATCTGTTTCGCAAACTCACACACGCGGTTGTCATAAAAATAAAGACCTGTTACGCAATAGTTCGACTTGGGATTCTCAGGCTTTTCTTCAATAGAAATTGCCTTGCCGTTTTCATCGAATTCAACAATGCCGAAACGTTCGGGGTCGGTAACGTAATAGCCGAAAACAGTTGCACCGTTTTGCTTTGAAGCTGCCTGCTTTAAGGTTTTCGGGAAACCGTGACCGTAGAAAATATTGTCACCCAAAACCATGGCACAACTGTCACCTGCAATAAATTCCTCACCAATCAAAAATGCCTGTGCCAATCCGTCGGGAGACGGCTGTACTTTATAGGAAAGGTTAATTCCGTAATCCGAGCCATCACCAAGCAGACGTTCAAAGTTGGGCAAATCGGTCGGGGTTGAAATTATAAGTATATCACGAATACCGGCAAGCATTAACGTTGATAACGGATAATAAATCATCGGCTTGTCATACACCGGCAAAAGTTGTTTGGAAGTAACCATGGTAAGCGGATAAAGGCGTGTGCCCGAACCGCCTGCAAGAATAATACCTTTCATAATAAGGTCTCCTTTTAACTATCCTTTTAATCTCTAAAATTAAGGAACAATCCCCTCAGGAGCTTTATTGACTACGGGGTCTGCACCGGCTAAAATTTCTTCGGTAACAGCGGTAGTATAAGCCTTGTTAATTAAAACCGGAGTCGTAGGCTTATCGTTTGTGTCTGTATCAACGCCCGAGATAGCGTCAACAACACTCATACCCTTAAATACTTGAGCAAAAACTGAATGTCCGCCGTAACCGCCCTTGAATGCACCGTCAAGGTGAATGTTACCGCCACAGTTTTTGTAAATTTCCCAAACCTCATCCGAAACAGATTCACTAAAAATCATATTTTTGCCGATATATTGGTCAATCACAGCTTTAACATAAACATCAGCGTTAGAATATTGAGTAAGCTGAGATTTATACTGTTCATATTCAGCCTTTAAAGCATCGGCATTTGAGTTTTCAAGTTGAGCATAAATTGATTTGTAATTGTAATCAGCCTTTAAAACAGGAGTGCTGTTTTGGTTAATAAAGAACTGACTTCCGTTAGTACCAACACCTGCATTAGCCATTGAAAGCGAACCACGGATATTTAAAAGGTTAGCGTTGAATTCATCCACAAACTCATCGCCCCAAACCGAAGTACCGCCGGTACCGGTTCCCTCGGGGTCACCGCCCTGAATCATAAAACCATTAATAACGCGGTGGAAAGAAATACCGTTATAATATCCTGCTTCTACAAGACCTACGAAATTGGTAACAGTAATGGGTGCACTTTGAGGGAATAAACGCATATAAATATTACCCATTGTGGTTTCAAAAACGGCAATTTTTTCACCAACCGCAGGTAATTCTAACTGAAAGCCTACAGGGTCATCAGTACGCGAGCCATTTTCACCGACAGCTGTAAACTGAGGCTTTTCGGGAGGGTTTTCAGGCAATTTACCCATTGTGCTGTTTTCCTCAACATCTTTACTACCGCAACCGGCAAAGCAAAATACCAAACAGATACATAATAAAAGAGCTAAAAACTTTTTCATAAATGATACCTCTTATTATTTATTGAATATCAATGGAAATAATTTTTACATCCTCTAACGGACGGTCAGCACCGTTGGTTTTAACCGAGGCGATTTTTTCGACGATATCCATTCCGTCAAAAACCTGACCGAAAACGCTGTGTCTGAAATCAAGCCACGGTGTGCCGCCAACCTCACTATATGCCTTAACGGTATTTTCAGGGAAACCGCGGTCAGCCATACCGCGCATCTGCTCCAACATACCGTCAGGAACTTCACTCGCCTCTACAATAAAGAACTGACTTCCGTTGGTATTAGGGCCTGCATTTGCCATTGATAATGCACCGCGGATATTGTGAAGTTCGGGGTGGAACTCGTCCTCGAACTTTTCACCGTAAATACTCTCACCGCCACAGCCGGTACCGGTCGGGTCACCACCCTGAATCATAAAATCTTTAATAACGCGGTGGAAAATAAGACCGTCATAATAACCGTTTTTAGCGTGAGTAACAAAATTCTCAACAGTACGAGGAACTTTGTCTTTGAAAAGGCGGATTGAAATATCACCCAAGGTTGTATGCATTACTGCAACAACTTCACCGCTTTGCGGCTTGTCTAACTGATTAAAACTCATAATTTGAAGTCCTTTCATAAAGCCCATAACGAGCCTATTTTATCTTTACAAATACCATTGTACTAAATTTTACGGCATTTTACAATAACAAATTGTAAATATTTATTTTCCTACACAAAAACACCTGTTTTATAATAATCCAAAAAACAAGAACGGTTGGGTTCTACCCAACCGTTTTAAAAATTTATTTTTTCTAAACCTATCTCTTTAATCGCAAATCAATACTTATTAGCCTGCACTGTTATTGAAAACGGTTCGGTTTTACCGTCGGTTGTTGTTGAAGTTCCTTCAAAATAATAAATCGGCTGAACGAAAAGATTATCCTCATGTCGTTCCTGACTCCAATATTTTACCGATACTTTTTCAAATTTCAAATTTGAAGACGGATTTTCCACCTCTATAAATGCGTTTCCTTCTTTAAAGCGTTCTATAGCCTCTTTAACTGATATCAGCTTAACTATTTTACTGTCACTGTACTCTCTTACACTGTTCGTAACAGAGATAACTTCTCCGTTGCCGTTAATTTCAACCATTATACGAGCATTACCGTATGTATTATCTACCAAAAAGTTTACACCCACCGCTGTAACTTTAGTGCCTTCAGACAGACTATACAACTCCGTTTTATTGTAGGATACATCTTTGCCCAATCTTTTACTGTATAAGCCTTGCTCTTGCAAATATTTTTTGGCTATATTATAACATTCATTGTCGTCTATCGGCATTTCAAAAGTAGCACTTCCGACCCCGGTTGTATACGAAAAACAACCGTACTTATCAATAGTTAACTTTTTCTCTTTGTCCGGTCCGTCATCTGAATATGAACGACGCCCATCATCCCACAAAGAATAATTATTAATATCAAATCCTAACTGAGATACTATTTTATAATCGGTAAGTATGGGATTATATAAAACAGAATATGTTGTATTTTTAGGAAGTTGCGAACTCAATTCGTCAATATCGTACACAAGGTTTGTGTTAGAATCTATGATTACATCAGTCGTCTGGGGAAATTCGATTTTCTGACCAAAACGCTCTGCAATATTATTATCACCCATAAAGAAAAACAGTAAAGTTCCAATTAACAACAATACAATTATAGCAACCGCAGAAATAATAAGTATTTTTTTCACAAAATGTCACCTTCCTGATTAACATCAACACACGGAAACGTCCCCTATTTATCCCATTGATTCACTGCAACAACTCTTTTTTCAAGCTCTTTTATCAGTATCTCGGAATCTTTCGGTGAATTTTTCTGTTCTTTTGAATTATTTATAAGTGATGAAAACCAAGCAACCAAACACATGAGGAAAAACATAATTTTATATATATTAAACTCATACTTAACCGTAAATACAACAGCTAAAATCGTACTTATTATACTTATTATTATAAAAATGTAATTAGTTACATTATTGAACTTACTGAAAGCTGTATAATAGGTCACATACGTTTTGCCATCTTGCCGAACAACTTCACCGTAAAGATAAGTTGAACTGTCATCTCTCCTTCTTGAAGAATTAATAATATTAATTTTCCCTTTTTTAAAGCAGGTAAATACGATTTGTCTTTCACCGCTTATTTCTTCTGTGCAAAGGCCTTGCAACTGCATAAACTTATCTATTGCATCTTCTTTTGTGGTAAAAATCTCATATTTGCCTTGGCTGATTTTCTTCATCCCATCACCAACCTTTAGTATATTATAACATAAATGCTTTTTTCCAGAACACCGGGACGATTCTCTATGTTATTCGTCTATACCAATAAAGTTTTTATCCTCTTACTTATATTTTACAGACTTTTCACCCATTTTACAATACAAATTTCTAAAAGTTGTAATTTTTTCTTGTTAAATCACAAAATGTATGGTATAATGCTTCATAGATACACAAAAACTGCCGAAAATGGCAGAATTGGAGTGATAAAAAATGAAATGTCCGTACTGTTCATTTGAAGAAAGTAAAGTTATTGATTCCCGCCCTACCGATGAGGGCGAACGCATCCGTCGCCGCAGAGAATGCTTAAATTGCCAAAAGCGTTTCACTACATACGAGATTATCGAAAGCTTGCCTATCGTTGTTATTAAAAATGATAAATCTCGCGAAGTATTTAACCGCGACAAACTTATCAACGGTATGTTAAAGGCTTGCGAAAAGCGTCCTGTTTCGATTAATGACATTGAAAAGGCTGTTGACGATATTGAGTCAAAGCTTCAAAATTCACTTGACCGCGAGGTAACTTCCGACACTATCGGTGAGCTGGTTATGGAAAAACTCAAAGGTCTTGATGAGGTAGCTTATGTACGTTTTGCAAGCGTTTACCGTCAGTTTAAAGACTTGAGTACATTTATGGAAGAATTAAACAAGCTTTTAAAAGACAAATAATTTCATTTTTTTAAAAATAATCCTTGACAACGGAAAGTTCTTATAGTAAAATACTTAACGTTGTCAGCAATGCTGTTATGGCTCAGGTGGTAGAGCACATCCTTGGTAAGGATGAGGTCGGCAGTTCGAGTCTGCCTAACAGCTCCAAAACAAAAAGCACTTCGAAAGAAGTGCTTTTTTGTTTTGTGTTTGTGTCCGTAAGGACACAACATCGTTTTGCAGTGTAACTGCAAACATCATTTGACCGCTTGGGCAACATCGTTGTCCGTTTCCGGACACAAAACGAGGTTGCTTTCAGCAAACAGTGTTGTGCTTCGCACAAACGATGTGGGCTTACGCCCAATAATATTGCACTTCGTTCAAATATATGTTATGCTTGCGCTACAATAGGGATAAAATTACTTTATTGCCTATGTTATGTGGTGTTATTAACTTAAAAATCCAAC
>JAZOQN010000030.1:0-2331 GCA_045656125.1 Acutalibacteraceae bacterium | reverse complement strand
CCTTTAAAGCTTCCTGACGCTCGCGGGTTTCGACTAATTCTTCTTCTGTGCAGAAGCAAGGGTATGCAAGGCCTTGTTTAATCAAAGATTTAGCGTAGCACTGATAAATCGGGGCACGCATTGACTGTTTGTAAGGACCGTAGCTACCGCTTTCGGTTTCAGGAGTAACAAAGCCTTCGTCAATTTTAATGCCGAAGTGCTGTAATCCCGAAATAATATCGGCAATACCACCCTCTACCTCACGCTTTTTATCGGTGTCTTCAATACGGGTAAAGAAGATGCCACCGGTCGAGTCAGCAACAAGACGGTTAATTAAGGATACGAACAACGTACCCAGATGTAAATAACCTGTAGGACTTGGTGCAACACGGGTAACCCTAACACCTTCACCTAAACTGCGAGCAGGGTAAAGTTCCTCATAAAAGGCTGGTTCTTTATCAATATTAGGCAGTAGTAGGTCTGCCAATTTTTCAAAATCTGTCATATAAAAACCTCTTTAAATTATTCTCAAAAACATTCTTCTATATTATCGCAGATTTTACAGATAATTACAACTATAAATATTAAAAATATTGGGTTAAATTGTTGTTTTTTTTGTGTATTTGTGTTATACTCAATTAAAAGATTTAAAAATCAATGATTTTTTTGTAATTTAACATTATTCAGGAGTATAAAATATGAAAAAGGTTATAGCACTTGCACTTGTTTTTATAATGGTTTTTTCTTTTGCTGCTTGCGGAAAGAAGGATAGAAATAATACTGTGTCGGGTCAGGTTGTTGACAATAATACAATTGAGATTGTTGATAATGCTTACAAGACCACGGAAGATTTATTAAAATCCATTAAGGCGTTGGATGTTCAGTCTAATATCGTTAAAACCACCACTGCAGACGGTGAATCGCTTTCTGAACGTGTTACTTCTAAAATAAGTTTTATTAATAGTGATACCGGAAAATCGTATGCTCTTGGCACGGTTATTAAAAGCGGTGATGTAAGTGATGAAATGCAAATGTACTGTGACGGTAAAAACACCTACGGTGCAAGAGCAGGTAAGACCTATATTCTTTCTAAAAACAAAGATACAGATGCCTATGTAGACGGTGTTTTTGCCGGAATTAAGGTAGGCAAGGTTGCAGACGTGACCGTTGTTAATACAACAATCGTTAATACCTCTACCGGTGGACACGGCTTTGTATTGGAGTACGATTGCAGTAATATTGATGCCGAAAAACTTTTTGGAACTTATTTCACCGAGAAAAAAGCAGGTTTCGATGTTAAATTTACTAAACTCACTGCAAGTGGAATTGTTGATTCTGAGGGCAGATTAACCGCTCAAACCATTTCGCTTGAGTATACTTATGATGTTAAGATTAGTACTTCGTCGGAGGGCACTTCTTCTGAAAGCACTTCAAGTAATGCAACGTCTTCTAATAAAACATCTTCAAAACAAACCACCAGTTCTGAAGATTCATCAAGTGTTGTAACCGAAGAGGTTACAAAAACCGTTTCGGCAAAGCTTTCGATTGATAACACCTTTAAATATGATATTGATACGGTTAAGGTGCCTGACCTTGTTGTAATCGGCAAGGATGAAGACGGTAATGATATCAAGCATGACGAGATTTCCATTCAGGACTTCACAGGTCTTGCCGCAGGTTCTTCTGAAAGTGCTGATAAAAAAGATAACAAATAAAAAATAGATAAAACCGGTGTTAAGCCGGTTTTATTTGCGAGATAAGGAGATTTTTAAAATGGCAGAAGAAAGAAAATGTAATGACACAAGTTGTACCGGAGACTGCAGTACTTGTAAAAGTGCTAAAAAAGAGTCGGAGAGCCTTTTGGCAAAGCTTAACGATTACAGCAGTGTAAAACATGTTATTGGTGTAGTCAGCGGTAAGGGTGGCGTAGGTAAGTCGATGGTTACTGCTATGCTTGCTGTTTTGATGAACCGTAAGGGTTACAGCGTCGGTATTTTAGATGCTGATATTACCGGTCCTTCGATTCCTAAAATGTTTGGAATTAACAGCCGTGCCATGATGGATGATAAGGGAATAATCCCGGCTGAAACCGCAAATGGAATTAAAATCATGTCCTGCAACCTTTTACTTGAAAATGCAGAAGCTCCGGTTGTTTGGCGTGGCCCTGTTTTGGCAGGTGCAGTAAAGCAGTTCTGGACCGATGTTAATTGGGGCGAGGTTGACTATATGTTTGTTGATATGCCTCCGGGAACCGGTGATGTCCCGCTTACTGTTTATCAGTCTTTGCCTATTGACGGCACTGTTATTGTTACCACTCCGCAGGATTTGGTTTCAATGATAGTTAAAAAGGCT
>JAZOQN010000029.1:0-17004 GCA_045656125.1 Acutalibacteraceae bacterium | reverse complement strand
ACCGGTAGCAGTTGGTGGGGTATGACTAGCGAAAACACCGTTTCGGAAGTTGGCGAAGGATTGGTTCATCCCTGCTTTTTATATGAGTCGGTTTGGTGTATAATCGGTTTCGTTTTACTTCACTTATTAAGCAAAAAACGCAAATTCAAAGGTCAGTTGGCACTATCCTACGGCGTATGGTACGGTTTGGGCAGAATGTTTATCGAAGGCTTACGTACCGACAGTCTTTACTGGGGACCTTTAAGAATTTCACAGTGGGTTTCGGGTGCACTTTTACTTGCTTGCTCAATGACCTTGATTACAATGTTTGTGAAACTGAAAACCGCAAAGAATGATTTAACCTATGAGGCAATGTTCGACGATATTGACGATACAACCGTTACCACTGTTTACTATGAGGGTGACGAAAGCGAATCGGAAGACTCGGTTGAGGTTGACGATTCCGCTGAGCCTGACACTGCCGAAGAAATTGCAGAAACCGACGAGAAAAAAGAGGAAGAATAATGGCACAGATTATAAGCGGAAAAGTTATATCAGCCGCAGTCAGAGAAAAAATTGCGGCAGAGGTTGAAACCTTAAAAGCCCAGGGTACTACTCCGGGACTTGCCGTCATAATTGTCGGCACCGACCCTGCATCCCAGGTTTACGTGGGCTCAAAGGAACGCACCTGTATTGAACTCGGAATGTACTCCGAAAAATATGAGTTGCCTGAAGAAACAACCAACGAAGAATTGTTGGCTTTGATTGAGCGTTTGAACAATGACGATAAAATTCACAGCATACTTTGTCAGTTGCCGTTGCCAAAGCATCTTGACGAAAAGAAGGTTATTGATGCTATTGTTCCCGAAAAAGACGTTGATGCTTTCCACGTGCAAAACGTCGGCAAAATAATGATTGGCGATTATGATTTTCTGCCATGCACCCCTGCGGGAATTATGGAAATGCTAAAATACAGTAATATTGACCCTAAGGGCAAGCATTGTGTGGTTATCGGCAGAAGTAACATTGTTGGCAAGCCTATGGCAATGCTGATGCTTCACGCTGATGCAACCGTAACTATTTGCCATTCAAGAACTGTAAATCTTAAAGAAATTTGCAAAGAGGCTGATATTTTGGTTGCCTCGGTCGGCAGACCGAAATTTGTCACTGCCGATATGGTAAAGCCGGGAGCCGTTGTTATTGACGTTGGTATCAACCGCGACGAAAACGGTAAACTTTGTGGTGACGTTGATTATGAAAATGTTGAGCCTTTATGCTCGGCTATTACTCCAGTCCCCGGTGGCGTAGGTCCTATGACCATTACGATGCTTATGCAAAACACCTTAACCTCTGCTAAACGCAGTGCAAACAACAATAAAAAATAAATCATTAAAACAAAAAGGATGTGACCGAAAATGAAAAAATTATTACCGATTTTAACGGCAATCATTTTATGCCTTATTATTGGTTCGCCGGCTTCTGCTTCGGTCACTGAACATAACTTTGACGGTGTGAAGTTCAGCCTTAATTCAGGTTACGAGATTATGACTGACGAAAATTTAACACAGTCAAGTTCGGTGGAAGGTCTCATTTTTGCTGCAATATCAAAAGACGGCAAGCATCAAATTCAATGTCGCAGAACTGTCACCGATTTTTCAAACAATATGAAATCGTTTAAAACGCTTTCTCCCGAGCATTTAGCACCGGTGGGTCAAAAATTGTTTCCTGAAGGTTATGAAACCGCCGAATTTGGTCAAGATATTTATCTTAAACAAAACATCTTTGACAACAATGGCTATAAAACGGTGTATGTTACCGTATCAAACGGCAAGCTTTACACATTCACTTATTTTGGTACCGACCCCACAACAATAGGCGAATTTATGGGTACTGTTAAACTGCCCGAAACCAAACAAAAGGACAACGTTAATGTGCTTATGATAATTATTCTGTCATTAAGCATTGTGGTTTTCTTGGTTGTGGTGGTTTTACTTGTTAAATCGTTTATAACCGATTACCGCCATCGCAAAATGGAGCAGAGTGAAAATATTGTAAGTAATTATATTAAAATTAAACGCAGAAAATATTAAAACAACATAGAAAGCAAACCCCGAGGTTTTAATTTAAACCTCGGGGTTAATTGTTATTAAACCGCCTTCCCTATTACGGCGGCAAATACTGTTATATCGTCATCGTGTCCGTCACGTCTGCGGCGGCGTGCGGCGGTTGCAATGCGGTCAGCAAGTTGCTTTGCACCTCCGTCACCCCACGCCTCAACCTCTGCACAAATCCAATCCGTACCCTCCCCGCAAACGCCATCCGACATCATCAAGAGTATGTCGTCCTCTTTCAGCGTTACGGTGGCTTTATCGAAACCGACCTCGTGTAAAATTCCTGCAGGGAGTGACTTACACTCTGCTCTGCCGGTATGCCCGTTGCGACGTACAATCGTAGGTGCTGAACCCGCCTTAAACATCTCGGTTTTGCCATTGTAAAGGTCAATCGAGGTAATGTCAAGCGTTGCCAATGACTCATCCGTTGATTTATAAAGCATTGCCGAATTCACAAGCCTTAATGTACAGTCATACCCAAAACCTGCCTTTATAAGACGCTCGGTTAACCCTGCCGTCATGGCACTGTCAACTGCCGCGCGACCTCCACTTCCCATTCCGTCACTGATTATTACAACCAATTTGCCGTGTCCGTCATAAAAGTAACGGCAGGTATCACCGCAATGCTTCATTTGACCTTGATTGAACTGTGTAACACCGCACTCTACCGAATAAATAGCCTTTTCGGTAACGGTAATATAACACCCATGACCACTACGGTTGACTTCGGGCGGCTCAAAATCACGCTCACAAACCTCCTCAATACGCTGTAACACCTTTAAGCGATTAAGTGGTAATTCCGGTAAAATAGAAAGACTCATTTCTATCGTCAATCTGCCGTATTTATCCACAACACAACTGCACTCATCAGCATTCATTCCCAACTCTCTTAACGCCGCAGAAACACGGCCGGCAAGTTCAATATCATACCTTTGAGCAGTGCGAAATTCCTCCGACAACTCTGAAAGCATATCAGCGATACCTTCCATTTGGTCGGACACTACGTTTCGCATTTCGCTAACCCGTTTTTCAGCCGAAATTGAACTCAAAAAATCAGTGTAATGACGCGTTAACGAATCTTCAAAACGCTCTAATCTTAAACAACGCTCGGTAAATTCCTCGGGTGCTTCGGCAAGATTTATTGGACGGCACCGACGAACAGCATCACTCAAAGCCAACGCCGCATCAACCGTTGCGGTACGTTGCTTCTCCCAACAGTAAACATGAAAAGAACACCCCTTGCAAGCGTCATTTTCAATTTTGTGCAACACTCCCGCAAAATTCGGTCGTTCAGATATGGCAAGACATCTTGCAACATCCTCCACTGTTTCGGAAACACTGTGCAAAGCCGCAGATGCAAAGCCCAACCGCATTGTTAACGTACGCCGCAAACCCTTCATATCAGGCGTAACCGTTTGCGGAGAAACAAACGCACTTATACTTGCAGTAACAGTCTTTGGTAACACCAAGAAAATCAACGCCGCCGTTGTGACCTCGGCAAGCATTATAAGTGACGGTACGGTTGTTCCTGCAACCAATACCCACCCAAGCGGCACGGCCACGGCAGTTAAAGCGATGACAAGTTTACCAAAGCCCGAAAAAACTCCACTTAAAAGTGCCACAAAACAAAACCCCAACGCTGCCGAAGGCTCACCGTCGGACAAAACAACCGCTGCCGACAGACTAACGCCCGACACTGCGGAAACTCCGACACGGGCATAGCGTGAAGTTAACAGTATACAAGTAAACCCTAAAATATATCCTATAGATATCCCGTCAAACCGCAACGGAAAAAGAGAAATCAAGCATAAACTGACACTTATCAACAACGATGCCGTTTGCTCTAAACTTGCTCCTGCCCGAAGCTGACGGATGTTGGAAGATTTGCTTATAAAATAAGCACCCAAGCCTGCAATTAAACCCTCTGCCAAGGCTAACAGACCGCCATTTAAAAAATCAGCTCCCGACGAGGCGATACCAACACCGGAAATAATGATAAATGCGGTAATTCCCGACCACAAGGCACTTTTGCCTATTCCTTTAAGTCCTGCCAAAATAAATCTGATAACCGTTATGGCAAGCAATGCCACGGTGTAACGCAATGTTGAAATACTTTCAAGCGGTAAAAAGCACCCGAAAGCCGAACCAACCGTTGCCGCTAATATGTATTTTAACGGCACTCCCGCCGTTAAAGCCGCCCCTAAAGGCGTTACGCCACCGACAAGTCCTGCCCGTGCCATAAAAAAGCCTAATATGGCTACGGCGATATGTTTTGCAACCCCCTCTAACCGTTCGACCGATTTAACCCACCATTTATCCCCTACTGCGGTTACTTCCTTAATCATTTTAATACTTCCTTTGTTTTGTAGGTGATAACAGTATACTACTTATCACGTGATGCTTTTTGTCATAGTTAGACGTTGAATTTTAAATTGTTTTGGAATTTAAAGTCAAAAAACAAGACGCCTATACGTAAGTATAAGCGTCTATATATTTTAACCTTAATAATTTCCGCCTGAAAAATCTTTATCAACTGTAATTACACAATTATAAGTGGGATTTAAGTCAGTCGCAAGACTTCTGACCGCTGTTTTTATTTGAGAATTGGTCAAACTGCAGTCGGCAGGCACTAAAACGTCAAAAATTAAGTTGTTCTGTTTTTCGCCCTTAACCATTCTGAAATCGTGAATGGTTGCACCATCATAAAGTTTTGAAACACGAACAGCCATTTCCTCTCGAACCTCATTTACCTCGTCATCATCGGTTACAATAGGGTCCATATGTATAACTGCTTCAATGCCGGTTTTTTTCTTTATTTCTCTTTCGCAGGCGTCGATTTTTTCATGACACGCCAAAATGTCACAACTTGCCGAAACCTCAACATGTAAAGAAACAAAGCTCCTGCCCGGGCCGTAATTATGCACAATCATATCGTGAATACCTAAAAATGACGGCTCGGAAAAAACGATTTTTTTAATGTTATCGACCGTTTTTGCATCAGGTGCAAGACCTATTAACGGGTCCATAGTTTCACGAAGGCTCATAAAACCTGAGTAAAGAATAAACAGTGCCACCAAAATACCGACAATTGGGTCAAGATATTTTACAAACGAAACGGTCGGCATTGCTTTACAAACGACCGCAACAGCCAAAACCGCACCTGTGGAAATACAGTCATTAAGGCTGTCGGTAGCGGTGGCTTTTAGAGCACCCGAGTCAATCGCTTTGCCCAACTTACGGTTAAAAACAGACATCCAGAACTTGATTAATATTGATATAACAAGAATTATTATCGGCAAAAGACCTGCGTCAGGTACAGTTGGGTTAGTAAGTTTTGATGCCGATTGAGTCAACAACTCAAAACCGACAACCATTATAAGCACAGAAACCAATGCCGCCGACATATATTCCATTCTTCCGTGACCGAAAGGATGCTCAGGGTCGGCAGGTTTTGAGGCTATTTTAAAGCCCAACATAGTCACAATTGAAGTTCCCATATCGGAAAAGTTGTTAAACGCATCGGCAACCATTGAAACCGAGCCTGAAAGCGTACCTGCCAAAAACTTAATGCCGAAAAGCACCAAATTACAGACAATTCCTACAATTCCTGCCAATGTTCCACACTTGGAACGGTTTTTATCGGTTGATAAATTGCCTTTTATAAAAATTTTCAGTAAAAGACTTGTCATATCTTACCCTTTGAGCCTTTTGCACCGAAACTCGACTCGTTTAAAATATTAGTATCAATGGTAAACATTGTGTTTTCTCTTTCACGCTGACGCTTGAAAGCCAATGAAATAAGTCGGTCAATAAGTGCGGGATACTTTAAATCGGTCGCCTCCCACAAATAGAAAGACAGCGAACCTGGGATTGTATTTATTTCGTTAACGTACACCTTATCGTTATCAGCGGAATCTAACAAAAAGTCAATTCTCACAACGCCCGAAGCACCGATTGCCTTAAACGTTTCAACCGCAATATCCTGAATTTCCTTTGTCTTTTCGGCACTTAAATCAGCAGGCAATTTACGGCTTAAAGAAGCCATACCCTTTGAACCGGATTTTGATGCATTTGCTCTGTATTTATCGTCGTAAGACAAAATTTTGTCGTGCATAACAGGTTCTTCAAGTGCCGACGGTTTACAGTCGTTACGGTCACCCAAAACAGAGCAGTTAATCTCGCGAAGGCTCACCACAGCATGCTCAATAAGTACCCTGTCAGCAAAAGAGCAGGCTAAGTCAACAGCCGAACGCAATTCAGCCTCATCCTCAACCTTTGAAATACCCACACTTGAACCCAAATTAGCAGGCTTTACAATCATAGGATAGCCTATTTCCTCAGTAACCTTTTTGACGATTTCGTCAGCATTTAATCCCCACTGTCTTGCACCGAAATCAACACATCTTAAAGTGGGAATACCGCGGTCTAAAAGCACATTTTTGAAAAGCACTTTATCCATACCTAATGCAGACGACATAACGTCACAGCCAACATACGGCAGGCCTAAGGTTTCCAAATAGCCTTGAATTGAACCGTCCTCACAGTTTGTGCCGTGAACAATCGGGAATGCAACGTCAATCACAATAGGTTTTTTCTTGTTGAAAAGACCGTTATTAAGATAAACCATCAAAACCTTATCGGCTTCGGGAACAAATGTAACGGGGTCGGATTTTGTTTCAGGCTTGCCCGACTTAAAAGTTTCGATATCGGTCAACGCCTCGCTTGAATAAAACACCGACTGTTTGCTCATATACACGGGGATAACGTTGTACTTTTCACGGTCGATATTGCCCATTGCCTGCACTGCCGAAATAATTGAAATCTCATGTTCAACACTGCGTCCGCCGAAAATCACGGCTACATTGGTTTTCATTAATATGCCCTCTTTCACAATTAAAAATCTATTCTAAATAATTATCGGGTAGGTCGTTTTCAAAAAGGATAACGGTGTTAGCGTCCAACATCGGACTGAATAATCCCACAGCCTCTTTAAAACTTGAAACGACGTGTAAATTTTCTTCGTTGAAGCCTTGACTTCTCACACCCTCAGCCAAAGGAACAGAACGTTTTTTGCCAACCAAAATAATAATATCGGCGTGCTTTGCGGCCTCGGCACCTAAACGGCGGTTAGCCTCATATTCCTGCTCACCTAACTCAACAAGACCGGGGGTGACGATGATTTTCTTCATTCCCTCAAAGCAACCCAAAACGCGAGTTGCCTCCAGACAACCCTCGGGGTTGGAGTTATACGCATCATCAATAAGCGTTGAGCCGTTAATGTAACTCTTTAATTCTAATCGATGCTCTGCGGGTTTAAGTTTTGACACTGCAAACGCGATTTCCTCAGGTGTTAACCCTAAATCAAGTGCAACGCCCACGGCGGCAGCAATATTTAAAGCATTGTGGTATCCCAACAAATGCGAAGTAACCTTCAATTCTTCTCCCTTGTAATTTAAGGTAACGGTCAAGCCTTTCGGCGAATAGGAAATATCGACCGCTTTACAGTCGCAATCGCCTACACCGTAGGTAACCGAATTGTACTCTCCTGCTTTAGCCTTAATATATTCATTATCACCATTAAGGTACATTTTGCCGTTTTTGGCTTTCACCCAATCGGCAAGTTCAAACTTAGTGGATACAACAGTTTCGATATTGCCAAATGTGTCAAGGTGTTGAGGACCGATTGAGGTAATCACACCTAAATCAGGGTTGGCAATTTGACAGTCCTCTTTAATGTCACCTTTTCGCTTTGCACCCATTTCGCAAACAAAAATTTCGGTCTGCGGTTTTAAATCACGCCTGACAGTAATTACAATACCCATCGGTGTGTTGTAATTTTCGGGAGTGACGAGGGTGTTGTACCGCTCGCTTAAAATACGACCCAAAATAAATTTGGTACTGGTTTTGCCGTAACTTCCGGTAACGCCGATTACGGTCATATTCTTGTGGTTTCTTAAAATTTTCTTGGCATCGTTAACGTAATAATTGGAAATGCACTTTTCAATCGGTTTCATTACAAAAAGTGAAATTAAAGCAGTAATTTCGGGCAATGCAGACATTATGAAAAGCACTGCTAACAAGACTTTACCCGCAATACCGCCGACAAGCAAAGAAAGCACGGCAATCAAACTTAACATCACACCGCCTGCAACCCACATACGTTTTACTCTGGCAGTGACAACTAATTTTTTGATTGATTTTTTATTGCGACTGACCGAAAGCACCGCCTCGATAAGCAGTGCAAAAATGCAGATTGCAAAAAGCAAAATCTTTAAACCAAAACTCTCGTTCAAAGCAGTGATAACCAATACCGCACCCAATAAAGCCTTTAAGACAGGCGCAATACGGCTTTTAATTACACCTTTATACCACCTTAAATACCGAACGGCAAAATACGAATTTTGCTGTAACATCTGGTATTGACGGGTTAGTGCAACAATACCTAAAACGGCACAAATAACCGCAAAGCAAATTTTAATAATCAAAATATCACCTCAATTAAGGTAAAAAACTATTCAAAATCGCGTGAGCCTCAATCGGACGCTCAACAAACGACCAGTGCCCAGTGTTTTTGATAACACACAATCCACAATCAGGGATGGTTTTTTCCAAAATCTTTGCCATATAAAGCGGTGTGGCGGTGTCATTCTCACCCCAGATAAGCAGAGTGGACGCCTTAATTCCGTCAATATAGGGCGTCATATCGTCATTTACAAGGTTAACCAATGTTTTACGCATAACCTCGGGCGCTGAATTGTAATCAGCCGAGCCGAAGTGACTGCGAGCCTTGTTTAACAAGCCTTCGGTATGACTTTTAAGACCCGGTAAGGTCAACACACGGCGTATGGTTTTAAAGGTGCATTGTTTAACCGATTTTTTAAAGCTAAACTTGGGTTTAAGACCTGCACCGTCGATTAAAACAACCTTTTCAGGTGACATTAAACCGACACCGCAAAGCTTCATAATTACACGGCAACCGTGCGAATGTCCGATAAGGATGGGATTGCGGAAGTTTACGACGTTGCAAAACTCCATAACCAACGCCATATAATCATCGGTAGTTAACGGACGGTCAGGCAAACTCGATTTACCACAACCGGGAAAATCAAGTGCTACCAAATGGCAGGAGTGTGACAGAGTTTCAATAACGCCACGCCACGAGTCAACAGACGCACCCCAACCGTGTAAAAGCAAAACATCAGGTCCTTCACCCGCTTCAACATAATGAATATTAAACCCGTTTACTTCGGCAAACATCCCGCCACCTCACATTTCGCTAAACAATAATATATATTAAAAACATTATAACGGTTATAAGAAGTCGAAATAGTGCTAAAAGCACTGTTTCGACACTAAATCGCAGATTTAGTTGCAAATTTTCTTTGAAAATTTGACTTTACCCGTTGCAATGAATATCGAGCCAATTCAAATTTTTATTATTTGAATTGGCAAAAGCCGATTTTATCGGCTTGTCAAAACGCCTTATAAGGCATTTTGACATACTATATTCATTATACCAAATTTCACCTTAAATTAGAAGTCTAAACTTAAAAGTTTTTCTAAAATTTCTAAATTTCCACGCGGTTGCGGATTTCACCACTATAAAAAGCCTTAATATTTTGGCTCATTTCATAAATTACTCTTGTTCTCGCCTCAAAAGACGACCACGCCATGTGGGGAGTTAAGCAGACGTTGGGCAAATCTTTGATTTCCCAAAACGGATGGTTTTTAAAAAACGGCTCACAAGAATAAACGTCGCAACCGAATGATGCAATTTTGCCGTTTTTAACGGCGTCAGCCACCGCCTGCTCGTCGCAGACGGCACCGCGGGCAGTGTTGACCAAAATAACGTTCTTCTTCATCAAACCGATACGCTCGGCGTTGATAAGATTTCGAGTTTTATCATTCAAAGGACAGTTGAGCGTTATAATATCACTTTCTCGGCAAAGGGTATCAATGTCGCAGTAGCCCTCGTCATCAACGGGGGTGTTTTTATTGAAAATCACACGGCAACCGAACGCGCGTGCAACCTCGCCTATTTTTCGACCGATGTTGCCGTAACCGACGATACCCCAGGTTTTACCGCTTAAATCATTAAACGCGGGCGAAAGGCGGTTTGCTAACCCTAAAGCGGAATATTCACCGCTAACCACAAAATTCTCATATGTTTTAAGCCTCATTGCAAGGGATAAAACGAGCGTCACCGTAACCAACGCCACACTGTCAGTAGAGTAACCGGGCACGTTGCAAACGGCTATCCCTTTTTGGCGGCAGTGTGCTGTATCAATGTTGTCAAAACCCGTTGCGGCAACCAGAATGAGTTTTAATTTCGGTGCCGAGTCCAAAACCTCTTTGGTCATTTTCATTTTGTTTATAACGGCAACCTCGGTCTCGCCAATACGCTCTATTAACTCGGCAGGGGTTGAGTTAGGATAAATCTCACACTCGCCAAGGGACGTGATAGGTGTTAAATCCAAATCAGTGCCGATAGAGTCAATATCAAAGAAAGTAATTTTCATAAAATTCTCCGTTTCAAAAAGATTACAAAAGAATTATACCTCAAACTCCCCAATCGGTCAACGGGTGATTGATATTTTAAAAGGGCATTACAGCAACGAACATCTAAAATATAAATCAAAAAATCACTTTAATTATCCAACAACGTAAAACACAACCAAAAGCCCTCCTTGTAAAGGAGTCGTAGCCGCAGGCTGACGGGAGGATTGTGTTTCTAATAATCCCTCCACCGCTAAAATCCCCTCGCCACGCTTCGCGCGGCCCTCTCCCCTTTACAAGGGGCGCTTGAGTCCCTTCTCTTTACAAGGGAGGCTCTGCCGTGGTGCAGTTGTGGGAAGCAAACGCCTTTTTAGTATTTATTCTATAAAAGTGAGCTTGGGCTATTTTTTTGTTGAAAATTCTAAATTTATGGGATATAATAGTATTGCGAAACTAACTTAATACTATGTGAAATTGGGTGTATTTTTCTTTTTTAAGAATATTACGCTTATTTTGCCTTATATATATATAGCAATGAATTTGATAAAAATGCAAATTCCGGCTATATGTATAAGTGTGTGCGTTTACGCCCCATTTCACATTATGTTAGTTTCGCGACTATCGGGGTTTGCGTTTTTTGTGCGGTTACTTCGGTAGCCGCACTTTTTATTTTAGGAGGAAGTATAAATGAAAAAGGTTTTAGCTGTTGTTTTGACAACAGTATTAATGGTGTCGGTTTTGCCGACGGAACTGTTTAGTATAACAGCATCAGCGGCAACACTGGGGACCAGCGGTTATTACACATACACCGTTCAAGACGGCGAGGCAACAATAGTTGAGGTTGACAAATCTATCAGCGATGATGCAGTCATCCCATCCACCTTGGGAGGATATCCTGTTGTAAGTATTTATGAAAACGCGTTTTCACGTTGTTCAAATCTTACAAGTATAATCATCCCCAACAACGTCACAAGCATCGGCTACGGAGCGTTCGAAGATTGCTCTAGGCTTACAAGCATAATAATACCTGATGGTGTTACAAACATTGGTTATAATACGTTTCGTGGTTGCTCAAGTCTTACAAGCGTAACCATACCGGATAGTGTAACGGAGATTTGTGAATCTGCATTTTCGCATTGCTCAAGTCTTACAAACATAACCATACCCGATAGTGTTACAAGCATTGGAGTGTGGGCGTTTGGTGGTTGCTCAAGCCTTACTAACATAACCATACCCGATAGTGTTACAAGCATTGGAGAGCAAGCGTTTCATGGCACAGGGGATTATAACGATAACAATAATTGGGATAACGGTGTTTTATATATTTCGAACAATTTGATTGATGCAAAATCATACGTTATAGGCGAATACATGATTAAACAAGGTACAAAATGTATCGCAGATGTTGCTTTTTGTAGTCTAGATAAACTTACAAGCATAATAATACCTGATAGTGTTACAAGCATTGGTTATCATACGTTTGATGGTTGCGACAATCTTACAAACATAACTATCGGTAATAGTGTAACAAGCATTGGCAGTGATGCGTTTTATGGTTGCGACAGTCTTACAAACATAACTATCGGTAATAGTGTAACAAGCATTGGCAGTGATGCGTTTGGTGGTTGCGACAGTCTTAAAAATGTATATTATCGTGGCACTGCGGAAGATAAAGAGAAAATGGATATTAAGAATGGCAATTATGATTTGTTAAACGCAAAATGGCACAGAATGGGCGAATTTACCGTTAAGACCGAACCTACCTGCACCTCCGAAGGTGTGAAAGAAGGCACTTGTGAAACTTGCGGTGCCAAAGCAGAGGAAAAGATTCCTGTATCTGAACACACATACGGTGAAGCAGTGGTGACCAAAGAAGCGACCGAGACCGAGGCAGGTATCAAGACCAAGACCTGTACCACCTGTGGAGAAAAAGTAGAAGAAGAAATCCCAATGCTTGGAAGTACATCAGCGCCATCGGATAATACCATTGGTGTTTCCGGTCAGAGCAACGAAAAACCCAAAGATAAAGACAACGCGACACTTTTCGTTATGATTGCAATTGGTGCAGTTGTTCTTATTGGCGGTGCGATTACTACTATAATCCTTATTAAAAAGAAAAAGTCGAACATAGTTGAATAACTTTTAAAAAGCAGATGCTGAAAAAATGCGTCTGCTTTTTGTTTACTTGCAAAATATTTTGTGGTATACTAATAAAAAGCCTCCCTTGTAAAGGGAGGTGGCAAAACGAAGTTTTGACGGAGGGATTTAAATGAAATACAATCATAATAAGTCACTCGTCAATGTCGGCAGAATGCTTCGTAAAAATATGACTAAAGAAGAACGCCATTTGTGGTATGATTTTTTAAGAGAGTATTCCGTCAGGTTCATTAGACAAAAAATCATCGGCAATTATATAGTTGATTTTTATTGTGCAAAAGCAAATCTTGTCATCGAGCTTGATGGCTCGCAGCATTATAATGAAATCGGCATAAATAAAGATATGGAACGAACAAGATACCTCGAAAGTCAAGGGCTAAAAGTCATAAGAATACCCAACAATGAAATCAATAATAATTTTCGAGGGATTTGTGAGTTTATTGATAATGACGTCAACTCCCCCCACCGCTAACGCGGTCCCCCTCTCTTTACAAGGGAGGCAAATCCCTCAGTCAGCTTCGCTGACAGCTCCCTTTACAAGGGAGCCAATTATAAAAAAGGAGTGAGATAAGTGCCGGACAAGTTTATTTTACATTCAAATTACAAGCCGACGGGTGACCAGCCTGAAGCCATTGAAAAATTGAGTGACGGTATTAAAAACGGCTTAAAAGAGCAGGTTTTACTGGGCGTTACAGGCTCGGGTAAAACCTTTACAATGGCAAACATTATCGCTAATGTAAACAAGCCGACACTCGTTCTCGCTCATAATAAAACGCTCGCTGCGCAGTTGTGCTCGGAGTTGCGCGAATTTTTTCCCGAAAACGCGGTGGAATATTTTGTTTCCTACTACGACTACTATCAACCTGAGGCGTATATCCCCGGCACCGACACTTATATTGAAAAAGACTCGGCTATAAATGACGAAATCGACAAACTTCGACATTCGGCAACCTGTGCTCTATCCGAGCGTAACGACGTCATCATCGTCGCCTCGGTTTCCTGCATATACTCTTTGGGCAACCCGATTGACTATCGAAATATGGTTATCTCACTTCGTCCCGGAATGGAAAAAGAACGCGACGAACTAATACACAAACTCATCGACCTACAATACGAACGCAACGATATGAACTTCACCCGTAACAAATTCCGCGTTCGCGGTGACGTGGTTGAGGTTTTTCCTGCATACTCTAACGAAACTGCAATCCGTGTTGAATTTTTCGGCAACGAGGTTGACCGAATAAGCGAGTTTAACCCCTTAACAGGTGAAATCAAGACCGTTTTAGGTCACGTTGGCATTTACCCCGCCTCGCACTACATTGTGCCCGAGGAAGAAAAAGAATCGGCTTTGCAGGACATTTTGAATGAAATGGAAGAACGCGTTCAATATTTCACCGACCGCGGGCAGTTGATTGAGGCACAACGCATCCGTCAACGTACCGAGTATGATGTTGAAATGCTACGCGAAATCGGCATCTGCAAAGGCGTTGAAAACTATTCACGTGTACTTTCGCGTAGACCTGCAGGCTCAACACCCTTTACCCTTTTGGACTACTTCCCCGACGACTTTTTACTGTTTATCGACGAGTCGCACGTTACTGTGCCGCAGGTAAGAGGTATGTTAGGCGGTGACAAAGCCCGTAAAACCAACCTTATCGACTTCGGTTTCCGTCTGCCCTCGGCTTACGACAACCGCCCTTTAAGTTTTGACGAATTTTACGCCCACTTAAACCAAACAATCTATGTTTCGGCAACTCCGGGTGACTTTGAGAAACAACATTCCGCACAAACTGCCGAGCAGATTATCCGCCCGACAGGACTCATTGACCCTGAAATCATAGTAAAACCCACCGAGGGTCAGATTGATGACCTGGTTTCCGAAATTAATGCCCGAACCGAGCGAAATGAACGCGTTTTGGTTACCACCCTGACCAAAAAAATGGCGGAAGACTTGACCGATTACCTTTTCGACCTTGGCATAAAGGTAAAATATATGCACTATGATGTGGACACCATTGAACGTATGAGGTTAATCCGCGAACTGCGTTTGGGCGAGTTTGACGTGCTAATCGGCATTAACCTGCTCCGCGAGGGTTTGGACATTCCCGAAGTGTCACTCGTTGCAATTTTAGACGCCGACAAGGAAGGCTTTTTACGTTCGGAAACCTCGCTCATTCAGACGGTAGGCCGTGCCGCACGTAACGCCAAAGGTCAGGTAATAATGTACGCCGACAGCGTAACACCCTCAATGGAACGTGCCATTACTGAAACTGAACGCCGTCGCAAAATTCAGTCGGATTATAACACCGCACACGGAATTATACCGAAAACCATCGTCAAAGACGTGCGAGACGTTATTGAAATCACACCGAAGCAGGACGGTGACAAAATAATTAAACAAATGTCCCGCGAGCAACGAGAACAACTTATAAAGAAGTTAACAGTCGAAATGAAGCAGGCGGCAAAGCTACTTGAATTTGAACACGCCGCCGAACTGCGCGACAAGATTGAAAAACTTCGAAAACACTAAATGCTAAAAATTATTTATACTTGAAAGGTGAGTAATATGGTTAATTTTTCACAGTTTAACACTTCCTCTGATACAGGACTCAACATTAAAAATGCCCTTTCCTTTTGTAAACAAAATAATGTTGATACCCTTTTGTTTGACAAAGGCGTTTATCACATAAACGGCAACTCGGTTGAAAGCAGAATGCTAAGCATTTCCAACCACGGTCGCGGTCAACGCAGAATTGCCTTTTATCTTGAAGATTTTTCCGACTTTACCATTGATTTTGGCGGTAGTGAAATTATTTTAGACGACCTTATGATTGCGGTCGTTTTAAAAAACAGCAAAAATATAACCCTTAAAAATTTCAGTATCTACAACCAAGTAACCATGTCAGCAGAGGGCATTATTTACGATATTGTCGAAGACGGTTTTAAAATGAAAGTCACCGACAACCGACCAATCTTTGTAGAGGATGAAAAACTTTACGCGCTCGGGTATGACGACGAAAAGAATCCTATTTTCTTGATGAACGTTTGGGATAAAGACACCTCATATTTAGTGCCTCAAATTGGTGATGTTGGATTTGGAAAATTCAAGTTTTCACAACTCGGTCAATTTGACTTTAAGGCAGAAGCGCCTAAAGAGGAAATCGGCCGATTGAAATTGAAGTCAGGTGACAGATTCAGTTTACAGCACCGCCACCGTGTTTCTTGCGGACTTCACATCGACAACAGTTCCGATATAAAACTTTTCGACTACACAATCCACAACACAAGCGGTATGGGTGTTATTGCTCAAAACAGTAAGAATATTGAAATTGCACGTATGAAGGTAATACCTAAACTTGACGAGTACCACACTCTTAACGCCGACGCTACCCATTTTGTGCATTGTAGCGGACTTATACATATTCACGACAGCCTTTTCGAACGTCAACTTGACGATGCTCTTAATGTTCACGGTGTTTATTTACGGATTACCGAAAAACGCGAAAACTCGGTTATTTTAAAATTTATGCATTGGGAAACACTGGATATCGACATTGTCAAAAAAGGCAGTATTTTAGCAACCTGCGACCCGTTAAATCTTATTCCAAAAAAATCTTATCGTGTTAAAGATGTTAAAAAACTTAGTGCGGAAGAGATTGAAGTATTCTTCGAGGATGACATTAGCGACATTACGGTCGGTGATAATATGGACGAAATCAGTGAAGTTTGCGACGTGATTTTTGAAAACAATATCTGCCGTTACAACCGTGCAAGAAGTGTTTTGCTCGCAAGTTCAGGCAAAATCATCTTAAAAGGCAACTATTTTGAAAGCCAAGGCCGAACAATTTTGTTTGAGTCTTGCGGAAACTTCTGGTTTGAATCGGGAGGCACACGTGATGTGCTTATTGCCGACAACACCTTTAATAATTGCAACTATGTTGGTGCTTGTAACAAATCAGGTGCCGTTATTATGGCGGTTGACCGAAAAGCAATCTCGGACGGCGAATATTTCCACAAAAAAATTGAGATTTCTAAAAATCGTTTCATTAACTGTCAATCAACCCAGATTTATATGAACAATGTGGAGCATCTTATTATAAAAGATAACGAGTTTACTGATTGTGCTGAAATCCCACCTGTAATAACCTATGTAAAAAAATTTGAATCGTAACACTAATAAAACAAAAAACAAGCCACAAGGGCGTGCAAAATTAGCGGGGAAATCGCAAAATCTTTCACTAATACACGGTAGGGGCGAACT
>JAZOQN010000028.1:0-5865 GCA_045656125.1 Acutalibacteraceae bacterium | reverse complement strand
ATTTTTCAGCGTTATGCACTGTTTCCGCATTTAAATGTTTACGATAACGTTGCATTTGGACTTAAGGTTAAAAATGTACCTAAATCAGAAATACATAGTAAGGTTATCGAAATGCTCGAAATGGTTAACCTTAAAGGTCTTGAAAGGCGTAAAATTGACACACTTTCAGGCGGTCAGCAACAGCGTGTTGCTATTGCACGTGCAATTATCAATCATCCGAAGGTTTTACTTTTGGATGAGCCTTTGTCTGCGCTCGATTTGAAGTTAAGAAAAGATATGCAGGTTGAATTGAAAAACCTTCAGAAGCGCACCGGTATTACCTTTATTTTTGTTACTCACGACCAAGAAGAAGCTCTGTCTATGTCTGACACTGTTGTTGTTATGGATAAGGGTAAAATTCAACAAATCGGCTCCCCTGCTGATATTTATAACGAGCCTGAAAACGCCTTTGTTGCCGACTTTATCGGTGAAAGTAATATTATTGACGGTGTTATGAAAAAAGACTTTTTGGTTGAAATCAACCGCAAACAGTTCACATGTTTGGACAAAGGTTTTGGCAAAAATGAAGAGGTTGACGTTGTAATCCGCCCTGAAGATGTTGATATTGTACCGCCAATGAACGGTATGTTAGAAGGTCAGGTTACCTCTGTTACATTTTTAGGTGTTCATTATGAAATTATCGTTGATATAAATAATTTCAAATGGATGATTCAAACAACCGACAAGCATGAAGTCGGCGAAACCGTCGGCCTTTATATTGAACCTGACGCAATTCACATAATGAAGAAATCTGAATATTCAGGTACATTCGGTGATTACAGTTCCTACAGTGAAGAGCTTGACGAAATGAACGAAGAAGCCGCAGAAGCAGCTGAAGCTCAAGCTTTGGAGGAAGCTGCAGATGAATAAAAATAAAAAAGGACAATTTGTGCTTAATGCACCCTACCTTTTATGGTCGGTTTTGTTTATAATTGTGCCGTTGATTTTTGTTGTATATTATGCTTTTACAACAGCTGACGGTCAGTTTACTTTCCAAAACATAACTACATTTTTCACCTCGCGTGACTATATGTATGTATTTTGGATGTCGATGCTTTACGCATTGATTGCAACGGTTATTTGCTTAGTACTGTCGTACCCGTTTGCATACTGTATGTCAAAAACCAATACATCAGTTCAAGGTATGTTAATGCTCCTTGTAATGTTGCCTATGCTTATGAATTTGGTTGTACGTACATATTCATGGCGTCAAATTTTAGAAAGAACAGGCATTATAAACACCCTTTTAGAAAGTCTTGGACTGCCCGCTGTAACCTTTTTAGGCAACGCAGGGACGGTTATTTTCGGTATGGTTTATAATTACCTACCCTTTATGATATTGCCTATTTATTCAAGCATTTCAAAGGTTGATAAATCGCTTTTAGAGGCTTCGAGTGACCTCGGTTGCAATGTTTTCGGCACTATTAAAAGGGTCATTTTACCTTTAAGTGTCCCCGGCGTTCTTTCGGGAATAACTATGGTTTTTGTACCTTGTGTAAGTACGTTCTATATCTCGCGTATTTTTTCCGAGGGCAGAATTGTAATGATTGGAGATATTATAGAGGAAAAGTTTTACCGTTCAGGTGCCCCTGACTACAACATTGGTGCAACTATTTCTCTCGTTTTAATGCTTATTATTGTTATTAGCCTTGCTGTTGTTAATCGTTTCTCTGATAATGACGACGAAAATGCATCGGGAGGTATTGTAATATGAGAGTATTAAGAAGTATTTTTATTGCCTTAATTCTTATATTGTTGTACGCACCGATGATTGTTATGCTGGTGTTTTCATTCAATTCCGGCACCGGTACTGCGGTTTTTGAGGGCTTTTCACTACGTTGGTACAAAGAGTTGTTTCTCTATGGCGGTGATATGCTCGGTGCCTTGCGTAACACACTTATTTTAGCACTTATTTCTTCGGTAGTATCGACAATTTTAGGCACCGTTGCCGCTATTGGTATAAGTAAAATGAAAAAGCAGTGGACTAAAAGTGCCACAATGTCAATTACAAACATCCCTATGATGAACCCTGAGGTTGTTACAGGTATTTCAATGATGCTGATGTTCGTATTTATCGGCAGAATCTTGAATCTCGTTAATTCAGTAAACTTTTTTACAATTTTAATCGCTCATATAACTTTTGGCTTGCCTTATGTTATTTTAAATGTTTTACCAAGATTAAGTTCTACCGATAAGCACTTAACCGAGGCTGCTATGGACTTGGGTTGCACACCTATTAAAGCATTTTTCAAGGCAGTTCTCCCCTCTATCACACCCGGTATTATCGTTGGGTTCATTATGGCTTTTACAATGTCACTTGACGATTTTGTTATCAGTTATTTTACCAACGGTACATATCAAACATTGCCGTTGTTAATTTATTCAATGACAAGAAAACCGATGAAACCTGACGTTTATGCACTTGAAAGCATTATGTTTATCATAATTTTAGTGCTTATGATATTACTGAATATCGTTCAGTCCGACGATAAAAAGAAAGGACGGAAAGCTGACAGATGAAAAAATATGTTTGTATAATAATTGCCTGTTTACTTATTGTCGGTCTTTTCGTAATGTCGGGCTTTGGTAATTCTAATACTGAGGTTGAGGTTGAAAATCCCGAGTATTACGCCGAAATGCTAAAAAAACTCAAAGGCACAACCCTTAATGTTTTCAACTGGGGTGAATATATTTCCGACGGTAGCGAGGGTGCATTGGACGTTATTGGTGCATTTGAAAAATTGACCGGTATTGCCGTAAATTACACGACTTTCGACAGCAATGAAGCAATGTACGGTAAAATGCAAAGCGAGTCGGTTGGTTACGATATAATCATTCCGTCAGACTATATGATTGACCGAATGAGAAATGAGAACCGCTTAAAAGAGATTGATTTTTCTAAAATTCCTAACTATAAGTACATTGACGATAAGTATAAAAATGCATATTTTGACCCTGAAAATAAATTTACTGTGCCTTACAGTGTGGGTATGGTCGGTCTTATTTACAATGAAACTGTTGTTAAAGAAACTCCTGACAGTTGGGGTATTATGTGGGACGAAAAGTACAAGGACAATATCTTAACTTTTAACAACCCTCGTGATGCATTTGCGATTGCTCAATTTTATTTAGGGATAGATATTAACTCCGAAAAAAAGTCTGATTGGGACAAAGCCGCCGCGAAGCTTCGTGAACAAAACAAGGTTTTGCAAGGCAGAGTTATGGACGAAGTTTTTGATAAAATGGAGGGTGGAAACGCCGCTATTGCTCCCTATTACGCCGGTGACTATCTCACAATGGCAGACGTAAACCCTGATTTAAAATTCGTCTACCCAAAGGAAGGAACTAACATATTCGTTGATGCAATATGTATTCCATCTTCTAGTCAAAATTACGAAGCAGCTTTACTTTTTATAAACTTTCTTTTAGACCCAAACGTTGCCGTTGCGAACGCAAACTATATTTGCTACGCTTCGCCTAACACCGCTGTTTTAGAGCATCCTGACTACGATTTAGCCGGTAATGAATATCTTTACCCTGAAAATCAGGACGAGATTAAAACAGAATATTTCCACAATCTTGACCCTAAAACCATTAAGTACTTTGAAGAATTGTGGCAGGCCATTAAAATTGAATAGTTGATTTTAAAATAAAGAACGCTCGGATATTTCCGAGCGTTCTTTTACATTACTTTGATAATTTTTCTCGCATAATGTAGGCCGATTTATAAATATCTCCGCCACCCATTGTGATAATAATATCGCCTTGCTGTGCCATATTTACGGCAACTTCGGCCGCTTCATTTAAGTCGCCGACACAGGTGCAATCTTTTAACCCCTTAGCCAAATCTTCTGAAGAAATGCCGGTTGTATTCACTTCTCTTGAACCCATAATCGGTGTTAAAACAACCTTATCAGCAATAGAGAGTGCCTCAATGAACTCATTCTTTAAAAGTTCTGTACGTGAGAAAGTAAACGGCTGAAATACTGCAATAACACGGTTAAAGTGCAGTTGTTTTGCGGCGTTAAGAGTTGCGGCAATCTCGGTTGGATGATGAGCGTAATCATCAACAAGAGTAATATTGTTCCACTCACCTATTTTTTCAAATCTGCGACCGGCACCACCAAAAGCCTCAATACCTTTTTTAATGTCCTCGTCACTGATACCGTAGTAACGGCAAGCGGCAACAACAGATAGAGTATTAAGTACATTATGCTTACCCGGAACAGACAACGAAAGGTTAAATAGAGGCTGACCTTTGAAATTTAGGGTATATTTAAAGCCAAAACTACCCTTTTCAATATTCGTTGCATAATAATCGTTCTTTTCATTCAGGCCAAATGTAATGATTTCACCATCGTATCCGTCAACGGTCTTCATTGCCAACTCATCGTCACCGTTTACAACTGCTACCTTAGACATACCGACAAACTTTTTGAATGAAGCAACCAAATTATCCATAGTTTTGAAATAATCAAGATGGTCGTTATCAATATTTAAAAGTACCGACATATCGGGTGAAAGCTGTAAGAATGTATCGACAAACTCGCAGGATTCACAAACCATAAATTCTGATTTTCCGGCAATACCGTTAGCGTTAATAAGCGGTAGTCTACCACCGATAACAGCAGTCGGGTCAGCTTTTGCCATAACAAGAACCTGGGTTAAGCAAGAGGTTGTTGTAGTTTTTCCGTGCGTACCTGCAACACCGATTACACGGTCGAATTTTCTTGTAATCGCACCTAAAAGTTTGGAGCGTTCCATTGTGGGAATACCAAGCTTTGCCGCCTCCTGCAATTCGGGATTCTGTTGGTTTATTGCGGCAGAGTAAACAATCAAATCAGCTCCGTGAACATTCTCAGCATAATGTCCCATAAAAACCTTAACACCAAGTGCCTTAACACGCTTTAACGGGTCACTGTCGTTTACGTCAGAGCCGGTCAGTTCATAGCCTTTGGAATGTAAAATCTCAGCCAAAGGGCACATTCCTGAACCGCCAATACCAATCATATGAATTTTATGTGCATTTTCAATAATTTTATCTTCAGCAATATTTAATTTCAAAATAAGCACTTCCCTTTTTTAAAAAAAGCAGTTATAATATTAATATATTTTAATTATACATCTTAACTTTCAAAAAATAAACATAAATTTTTAATTTCGGTGAAAAATATGGAATTAAATCTGCCTAAATATGTGAAAGACAGTTTAATAACGATTGAAAATGCCGGTTTTGAAGCTTGGTGTGTCGGCGGTGCGGTGCGTGACCTGATTATGGGTTTGGCGCCGTCTGATTATGATATTACCACTAATGCAGAACCGGAAATAATTATGTCCATATTTCCAAAAACAGTTGCAACGGGCATTAAACACGGGACTGTTACTGTTGTTACAGATAATGGTAATATTGAGGTCACCACCTACCGCACCGAAGGACAGTATACTGACCACCGTTCACCTGACAATGTCGATTTTGTGAAAAATGTTGACGAAGACGTAAAGCGCAGAGATTTTACTGTTAACGCTATTCTGTATAACCCCAAAAAAGGTTTTTATGACCCTCAAAATGGTGTATTAGATATTGAAAATAAGATACTACGTAGTATCGGGCAACCACAAGAAAGATTTACGGAAGATGCTTTAAGAATTTTACGTTTATTCCGCTTTTCAGCACAGTTAGGATTTAGCATAGAAAAATATACGCTGAACAGTGCTTTAAAATTATCCTATTTACTTAAAAACATAAGCGTTGAACGTATTTTTGCCGAACTGAAACGAACTTTTACTTCGAATATGCCAGAAGCTATAAATCCTCTCTTAAATTGC